>CAMALN010000056.1 GCA_945836565.1 uncultured Lachnospiraceae bacterium | reverse complement strand
AAAATTTTAATCCTCAACTAAATCCGACTTCGTAAGCGTCCTAAGCTGCTTATCTGAGACTTTATCCAGTCCAACGATTCTTGTAGCCTGTCTGGCTATTGCGCGCTCGATATAATTTCTGACCTCTCTTGCATTTGCAAAGTTCTCATCGTGCTCGGCTGCACGTTTATTCAGGTATTCCTTTACATATTTCTTGCCTGCTTCATTAGGCTCGTACTCCTGCTTCTTACAGTTTGCTAAGAAGATGTCGTAGAGCTGGTCGCCGGTGTAATCCTTGAAGAAGATATATTTGTTGAATCTTGAACGAAGTCCCGGGTTGGAGTTTACGAATTCCTCCATAAGGTCAGTGTAGCCTGCAACTATTACTATGAGATTGTCGCGGTTATCCTCCATAAGCTTTAGGAGTGTATCTACTGCCTCCTGACCGAAGTCCTTATCATCCTTGCCGGCAGTTAAGGTATATGCCTCGTCTATGAAGAGGACTCCGCCTAATGCACTTTCCACAACCTCCTTTGTCTTGATAGCGGTATGTCCTACATAACCCTCTACCAGACCGGAGCGATCAACCTCAACAAGCTGTCCCTGAGGAAGTATACCTATGCACTTATATATCTTGGCGAGAAGTCTTGCGACTGTTGTTTTACCGGTTCCGGGATTTCCGGAGAATACCATATGAAGCGACATGCTTGGCTGCTTCATGCCTCGTTCCTCGCGGAGCTTCTTCACCTTGAGGAGATTGATGAGGCTCTTGATATCTTCCTTTACCTCTTCAAGACCGGTGAGCGAATTGAGCTCGTTCATAAGGTCTTCTAAGCTTAATTCTTCTTCAGGTACTTCCTGCTTGTTTAGCTGCCCCTTCATGGCTTCTAGTGCCGCCTGAGGAGAACTGTAGGACTGGGCAACCTTATTTCCCGGCGCAGGCTTTGCACCGCCTGCATTTGCTGCAGGAGGGATATATGGATTGCCGCCGTTTAATATAGAGCTTGCGATAGGCCCCTTTCCTGCCTCGTATATCTTGTGCTTTCTAAGGTACTTTTCTATCATGCTTGTATATGCGGTAAGTCGCGCAGTCTCCGATTCGCTTACTACACTGTCACAGGCTATGAACTCCTGACCGAGCGCTATATATAGATTCAGCAGATTACGTGCTTTTGAGTAACCCTTAGTAGTGTATGCAGATTTGCCGGAGGTATCGGCCTCTGCAAAATATGTGAATGACCTTGGAATAGTCGTGGCGAATTTGTCGGCCTCGGTTCTCTCGTACTTAAACCTTAAGAGTCTGTCCGGTGTAAAATACTGATTCAGATAATTCTGGATAAATACAGTATGCGGATATACATTCCTCTGCGAGCCATCAAGAAGATACACCAGAAACTGGAGTAAATCGAAACGTATCATCTCTGACATGGTAATATCCTTTTTTGGACCAAAACCCTGCTGAGATATGATTTCGCCGTACATATAGCAGTCGTTAAGATCTTTCTTTAAATTCATGTTCATATGCGCATTTCCCCTTGGTACAATCAAATTTAATACACACAGTATAGCATTTGAAAAATAAATTTGCACTATATATTTTAGATAATATATGTTAATATGATGTAGGTTTAATAAAAGCGAGAGATACACTGGCACAAGCGCAGCACTTTGGGATTGATATGAATAATTGTATTTGTTTGCTTGTGTTTGGTGCGGAACTATATAGTAATTGGATATAGCCGTTGATGAAAGGATTCCTGTAATATGAGATTTCGACCATGTATAGACATACATAATGGCTCGGTCAAGCAGATAGTTGGCGGAAGCCTGCTGGATGAGGCTGACCGTGCAAAGGATAATTTTGTATCCGAGCTTTTAGCAGACTTTTATGCAGAATTATATATGACAAAGAATTTGTCTCAGGGACATGTTATTATACTGAATCCTAAAACAAGTGAGTATTATGAACAGGATATAAGACAGGCGAAGCTTGCACTTTCTGCGTATCCGGGAGGTCTTCAGATAGGCGGCGGAATAAATGCCGAGAATGCCGGAGAATTCATCTCTATGGGTGCGGCAAAGGTTATTGTAACCTCATATGTGTTCAAGGATGGCAGGGTGAATTACGAGAATTTAGACAGATTATGTGATGCGGTTGGAAAGGACAGGCTGGTTCTTGATTTAAGCTGTAGAAAAAAGGATAATAAATATTACATCGTGACTGACCGGTGGCAGACCTTTACAGAGGAAGAGGTGAATTATGAAACTCTTGATAAGCTTGCGGGATATTGCAGTGAGTATCTGATTCATGCAGTAGATGTAGAGGGCAAGGCACAGGGTATAGAAGAGGAGCTGGTATCCCTGCTCGGCTCATGGGGAGCGTTGCCTATGACATATGCCGGTGGTGTGGGCAGCTTCGAGGATTTGAAGAAGCTGTACACCTTAGGACAGAATAAGCTTGATGTCACTATCGGAAGTGCACTGGATATATTCGGCGGCGATATGAATTTTGATGAGGTAGTCGAATTTTGCTCTCGCTGTATGTGACAAAATTGTCTTGTGAGGCATAAATATATTACAAATATAGATGATGAAGAAAATAGTAAATTTATTATAGAAAGGCGGATATAAAGAATGAGGAAATTCAAGAAAATTATGGCTGTGGCTCTTGCGGGAGCTATGCTTTTGTCAATGGCAGGCTGCGGAAAAACCGGTGAAGGCGATAAAACTGTTGCAACCGGAGGAGATGCTACGCAGGAGGCTACACCTTCGGATGCGGATGAATTTGTAGATGACGGTGACTGGACAACCACTGAGGTTCAGCAGCCTGAGGTTGAGAGATTCACAACCGTAGAAGGTGCAGATGTAATGGGCTTTGATTTCGAGGATGGAAACGTGGGACCGTTTGTAACCTATGTAAATGGCGGAGATTATAAGCTCTATGTCGAGAATGGTGAGCTGGTGTGCGACATCTCAAAGCCCGGAAGAGTTGAGCATGGATGTCAGGTGTATTATGACGGCTTTACTATGGCAAGAGATTGCGTATATACGATGAAGTTTGACGTACGCTGTGACATAGAGAGAACCGTACAGTGGAGAATCCAGATAAACGGCGGTGATTACCATGCTTATGCAAGTGAGTATGTGACTATAGGACCAGAGACACAGTCTGTTAATTGTGAATTCACTATGGCAGAGGATTCGGATCCTGCACCGAGATTTGTAGTAAATATGGGAGCGATTGAAGGCGACGGAGATCTTCCTGCACACAAGATATATTTTGATAATATCTCGCTTATAGTAACTGACGGCTCTAATGCAGAGAAGATAGAGGGAGCACCTATTCCGATTCAGGTAAAGGTAAACCAGCTCGGATACCTTACTGATGATACCAAGACAGTGGTTACAACCTCTAAGGATGATGAGAAGTTCAAGATTGTAACAGCAGATACAGAGGAGACTGTATATGTCGGTCAGTATGAGGAGTTTAAGTTTGATAAGGCTGTACTCAACCAGATAAGAAAAGCTGATTTCAGTGATTTTAAGACACCGGGTACATATAAGATTATATCTTGCCCGTCAGGTGCTTCATACGAGTTCGTAATAGGCGATGATATCTATGATGACGTATACAAGGATATAATACTTATGCTCTATAAGCAGAGATGCGGCATAGAGACAGATTCGGCTATAGCAGGAAAGTTCGCGCATCCGGCATGTCATACCGGTGGAGCTGTAGTATATGGTTCTCCGTCTTCATCAACAGTTGATGTGTCCGGTGGATGGCATGATGCGGGAGATTACGGACGTTATGTGGTACCGGGAGCGAAGACGGTACAGGATTTACTTCTCACATATGAGGACTTTGGATATGCGGCAGATGATATAGGTATTCCGGAGAGTGGAAATAATGTTCCTGATATTTTGGATGAGGCGAGATTCGAGCTTGAATGGATGCTTAAGATGCAGGATGCAGAAAGTGGAGGAGTATATCATAAGGTTACCTGTGATGTATTCCCGGAAACCGTAAATCCTGAGGAGGAGACGGCACAGCTTTTGCTCGCACCGATTTCGTATGCGGCAACCTGTGACTTTGCAGCTGTTATGGCTAAGGCATCGGTATTGTACAGAGGATTTGATGAGACATTTGCTGATACGTGCTTAGAGGCTTCGAAGAAAGCATTTGCATATGCACAGGCTGATGAGAAGAGAGCAAGCTATATCAATCCGGATGAGATAGTTACGGGAGCATATGCTGATGCAAAGGTAGTAGATGAGACTATATGGTCGGCAGCAGAGCTTTATATAGCAACGGGAGAGGCTGAGTACAAGACCGCTTTGGAGGAGGCTATGCAGGGAACACTTACCACAGGCCTTGGTTGGGCGGATATCGGAGGACTTGCACTTTATGACCTTGCAAAGTGTGAGAGTGTAGATGCAAATATCAGGGAAACGGCAAAGGCTAAGCTCCTTGAGGCAGCAGATGAGCACATCGAAGCCTGTGAGAAGGAGGTATTCGGAACAGGTCTTGCGGATTCATATTCATGGGGAAGCAATATGGCTGTTGCAAATAATATACAGCTTCTTCTCATGGCAGACAGACTTAGTCCAAATGATGAGTATATCGCATATGCGAAGAAGCACAGAGACTATATCTTCGGTCTAAATCCTGTAGGATATTGCTATGTGACCGGTTACGGAAGTAATTCGCCTTGTCATACACATCACAGACCTTCACAGGTGCTTGGCGAGACTATGCCGGGTATGCTTGTAGGTGGTGCAAATGCGGGCTTCAATGATCCATATTCTAAGGCTGTACTTACGGGTATGCCAACAGGTATGTGTTATGTGGATAATGAACAGAGCTTCTCATGCAATGAGATTACCATATATTGGAATTCTCCGCTTATATATGGCATGACCGGTCTTATGAATAAATAAGTATATAGAGGATGATATTTTATAATATGGAGCGCACATAATCTATGTGCGCTTTCATACATTATGATTATTCATGTTTTTGAAAGGATATCGTATGTCGGAAACTAATGTAAAACAAAAAATAAGTGTATGGCTTAAGAGGAATTTTTGCTGTTACATGCCGGCCGTAATTATCTCTATTGTAATGCTTGCGATATTTATACTTGAGAAGATTACACCGTTTGGACCAAACAGTCTGACCATAGTTGACAGCATACATCAGTATGTTCCGTTTTTTTCTGATTACAGGCACAAGCTATTGAATGGTGAGAGCCTGTTTTATACCTGGGATGTGGCACTCGGCTCTAACTTTCTGTCGCTGGGCGCCTACTACTTTTCGAGTCCGTTTAATCTTCTGTTGTTGCTGGTTTCACAGGAGCATATCGTAGCCGGAGTGTGCGTTATAGTAGCACTTAAGATTGCACTTACCGGAAGCACGATGGCATATTATCTGTCACATATTGACAAGGAAACAGATGGCATAAGACGCAGTGATTTGTATATAATCGGACTTTCTCTGATGTACGCCCTGTCGAATTATGTCGTGGGATATTATTGGAATACCATGTGGATGGACTGCATCATGATATTCCCTCTTATAATGCTGGGCTTTAGACGGCTAATGGAAGAGGGAAAGCCGGGCATGTATTGTCTGACCCTGTTTTATGCATTGTTCTGTAATTACTATATAGGATTTATGATATGCGTATTTCTGGTATTATACTTCTTCGTGTATTTGCATGGCGGCTTCAGGCATTTTGTAGTAAACGGAGTGAAGTTTGCGATAGGCTCAATCGTAGCCGGAGGAATGTCTGCCATACTTCTTATACCGGCGTATTTTGGTATCAATGCCACGGCATCAGGGACGAGAGAATTTCCTAAATGGAGCTGGTATGGCAGCTTCTCAGCGATCTTCAAGCAGCATATGGCATTTACGGAGCCTATCACAAACCAGACCTTTGATGGTGGCGTGAATCTGTACTGCGGATGTCTCGCGATATTTACAATTGTACTGTTCCTGTTTGTGAAAAGGATAAAGATAGCTCAGAAAATAAGGACAATCCTTCTTTTGGCATTTATGGCGGTAAGCTTCAACGCAACCCTGCTTAACTACATATGGCATGGCCTGCATGACCAGTATGGTATACCAAACAGGTTTTCATTTTTATACATCTTTGTCCTGATAGAGGTAGCGTACTTTGTGCTAAATCGTATCGAGGATACCCGACCGATTTTTACGTTGATAGCACTTGTCTTATCACTTTGTGCCTGCACGATGGTTTATATCATGGAGAGCGGAAGTCTCAAAATATTGGGAACGATTGTTACTCTACTTTTGATATTTTTCTATGGTTTGCTTGTGCTTAGCAGGCAGCTTGATTATATAAAAAGGCCTGCCTTTGATATGATATTAGCCGGAGTGCTTGTTGTGGAAATGGTCGTGATGGGCATAAATGGCTTCATGGAGAATGGTCACACTGATTATGTGGAAAAATACGGAGAATCTCCGGCAGTGCATGCGGCATACAAGGAAAGTAAGAAGTGGGATACTACAGAAGACGGCTTCTATAGAACCGAGCTTGTGGATTCGACAGTTCTGGATGAGGCGACCTGGTATAATATGAGAAGCGTTGGGACCTTCTGCTCGACTGTTTTGGGTGATCTTGTGACAACCATGGGTAAGCTTGGCTTTTATACAGGTGCAAATGAATTCCTGTATATGGGCTCGACTCCGTTTACAAATTCTCTCTTGAATGTAAGATATATATTTGGACGTGAGGGCGACCTGAATAATTTTGATTTCAAATACAGAGCTACGGTGGACGGAGTTGACATATATGAGAATCCATATCCTGCTTCCATAGGCTTTGCGGTTAGTGATAATGTCAAGGATTGGGATTTCTCGGGTGTTGAGAGATTGAATATGCAGAATACTCTGGCATACGATATGACGGGAATCATCGGGCCGTTTTCTATGGTGTATCCGGAGATGACAGTGAGCAGCGATAGCTGTGATGTAAGCATCGCTAAAAATGTTGTTACATTTTCACCGAAGCAGACAGGCCGTGTTAGCTTTACAACGGCATTTACGGCTGATTCCGACGGTGATTATTATGTGAATTGCAGAGGAAATGGTATCACAAAAATAAGGTTTACTATAAATGGTGAAGAGTATGCGTACGACAGATACCAGATACAGATATTCCATCTGGGAGAGCTTAAGGCAGGAGATTATGTGACAGTTGAGTATATATATGAGCATGATCCTTCAGAGAATACTAAGGCAGTTTTGGCTGTTGCAAAGTATGATGATTACCTGTATGAACAGATATACAGGGTATTATCAAGTCATATGCTGTACGACGTGAGCTACAAGGAGGGCTATGTCAGGGGTATGGTAGATATGCCGGTCGGACAGACGTTATATACGTCTATACCTTATGATGAGGGCTGGTCTGTCAAGGTGGATGGTGAACCCTATGAATATTATAAGCTTATGGGTGCATTTATAGGGGTTGATGTTCCGGATGGAATTCATACGGTCGAATTTTCGTACGTACCTGTTGGTTACAAACTGGGAAGTCGGATATCACTTATAAGTTGGTTATTATTTATAATAATTTGCATTTTTATGCCTTGGATATATAATTTTTCAACGAAAAAACAAGAAATATCACATTGACCGAAGAATGATATTATAGTAGAATATTCATTAGATATGAGTCTGAATTTTAAAGAGTTAGGGGTGTTATGATGGAGAGTTTAAAAAATTTAGGCTGCAAGAAGCTTATGATAGTAGGTGCAGGCGCACAGGTTGTAATCGGACTTATACTTGGTCTTATCATGAAAAGCGTGCCGGCAGGCCTTATAACAGGCATTCTGGCAGCGGCGGTTACATGTGGATTAGTATATCTTCTGTGTGGGGATGAGCTCGCAGGACATTCAAAGAGCGACAAATACAAGAAGCTTTTTATGAATCTTCCTATAGGATTTGCTCAGGCAAAGATAACAGGCAGCGGCTTCTGTATAGAGGATGCAAATGAACGCTTTGGAAGCTATTTCAACCTTGACCCTTCGGATTATGAGGGAAAGATTCTTGGTGACAGTAAGATTGAGGTGCTTCAGGATATCAATGCATGGTTCAATGCATACAATACATCGGGAACTAAAGAGGGTGATTTCATGGATGTTGAAATCACTATGGAGAATCTGGGCAAGACCTTCAACACTGTTATGTATAAGTCAGAGGCTGATTACGTAAATATGGTTGTAATCGATATTACCGAGCAGAAGGAGACAGAGAATAAGCTTTCAAAGGCAATCGAAGATGCGAACGCAGCATATAAGACTCAGGCTGAGTTCCTTGCCAATATGAGCCATGAGATAAGAACTCCTATTAACGGAATCCTTGGTATGCTTCAGCTTACACTTATCGCTGATGACCTTCAGGCAGATTACAGAGACAA
>CAMALN010000055.1 GCA_945836565.1 uncultured Lachnospiraceae bacterium | reverse complement strand
TCCCATATATAAACCGCATCGAAGTATTCGCATGCCCTTTACTGCCGGAAATGAATTAGGTATATAGTATAGCTTGTCATTTGATATCTCGTATCTGTCAGGCAAGAGCTTTACCTTACCGCCTTTTATAATTCTTGAACCATTACTTTCCCTTCCGAGCATATTGATAAAGCTTATTGCTTCTTGTGGTAGCTTTGCACGTTTAAGGGGGTATTGACCTATATTATATTCGGGATGATTTTCTCCTGCTTTTTTTACAAGAGTTACAAAATGTCCCTCGCCTTTTAGTCTGTGTGGCCATAAGCGAGCACATTTTTTTAGCTCTTCATTGCCTGTTTCTGACCATTCCGGATGACCTGCATCGAATTTATCGTACCTGTCAAAGGAATCTATACTAAGTTTTTCGTCCAGGGAAAGAAGATATTCAATGGATTTTTCATTTTCTAATGGTGAAAAGGTGCAGGTAGAATAAAGAAGCCTTCCACCCGGCTTAAGCATTTTAACAACTTCGTTTAATATACTTCTTTGAATATCAGCAAAAAGCTGATTGCCATTCCGCTCCCACGCAGTAATCATTGAATTGGATTTTCTGAACATTCCTTCGCCGGAGCAAGGAGCATCAATCAATATTTTATCAAAATATTCCGGAAATCTCTTTGATAATTCGTGAGGCTCTTCGCTTACGATAAGTGAATTTGGCGAACCAAAAAGCTCAAGATTCTTAAGTAAAGCTTTGGCTCTTGAAGCACTTATGTCGTTTGAAATTAAAATACCCGAGCCGGTCAGCTTTGCCATAAGCTCGGTTGATTTTCCACCGGGAGCAGCACATATATCAAGCACTCTGTCGCCTACTTCTACCGGTAGTGTGGCAGCAGGCGTCATAGCACTTGGCTCCTGAATATAATACAAGCCTGCAAAATAATAAGGATGCTTTGAAGGCTTATCTATTGTTTCATCATAGTAAAATCCGTTATGACACCAAGGCACAGGCTCCAGATGAAATGGATTAATCTTCATAAAGTCTTCTACGGATATCTTTAATGTATTTATTCTTATGCCATGATGCATAGGTTCATCGAGACAGCTCTGATATGCATCAAATTCATCTCTAAGCAGCTCTCTCATATTTGATTCGAAGGTTTCCGGTAAATTCATATTTATTTATATATAAAAGCTTTTATCTACATAAGCTTTTATATATATTCCATCCTCTCTGTATTCCTCTTCTAAAAGTACACCATTACTTCTGATTTTATTACTCAAACCCGCATCGCTATATGGAATGAGCTTTTCTATATATATTCTTCCGCCGTTTATTTCTTCGGCTAAGGCTTCTGACAGCTTGTCAAAGCCTTCTTTTTTCTTAGCTGAGATATATACGATCCTGTCTGCTGTAAAATCTTTGACGGTTGGGATTTCTTCAACACGGTCAAGCTTGTTATATGCAGTGATAATAGGTTTATCGACCACTCCGAGTCCCTTTAGGGTTTCATATACAGCGGCAATCTGCATATCAGCATTTGGATTTGAAATATCAACTACATGAAGTATGATATCTGCATATTTGGCTTCTTCCAATGTGGAACGAAATGCACTGATAAGATGATGCGGCAACTTTCTGATAAAGCCAACGGTATCTGTTATAATAATTTCCTGTCCATCATGTAATTTGTATACTCTTGAGGTTGGATCAAGAGTAGCAAAAAGCTTGTCCTCTTCCAATACACCGGCACTTGTCAGGCTGTTCAACAAAGTTGATTTACCGGCATTAGTGTAGCCGACAATGGCTACTATAGGCAAATTGCCTGACATACGCTGCTTACGCATAACTTCTCTATGCTGCTTGACATCATCAAGCTCACGATTAAGCTGGGCTATACGTTCTCTTATAAGTCGTCTGTCAACCTCTAGCTTCTTCTCTCCGGGACCTCTGGTTCCTATACCACCACCCAGTCTTGATAGAGAGCTTCTCATACCGATAAGTCTCGAAGACTGATATTTTAGCTGTGCTAATTCAACCTGGAGCTTTCCTTCACTTGTAGTAGCCCGAGCTGCAAATATATCCAATATTACCATTGTACGGTCCAGAATTTTTACATCAAGCTCATCCTCGAGATTTTTCATCTGCATAGGTGAAAGCTCATCATCGCATACTATTCCTGTTGCTCCGGTCTTACGGATGTAGTCTGCAAGCTCAGCTACCTTTCCGGTACCCAGATAAGTCCCTTTCTCTATATGCTCTTTCCTCTGTATAAGACGACCACATACTGTTGCTCCGGCAGTTTTCACAAGCTCCTCAAGCTCATCCAGGTTGGTATCTATATCCTGCCCATCATCTAAGTCTACAGCTACCAGTATAAATTGTTCTGTTAATTCCACATTTTCAAACATAAAATAGTTCCTTATTCGATTTAATATGTCTTAGTCTATGCTTTCTTCACCATATGATTCATTTTGTTCAGGATGATTTACACCGAAGATATCATTTATAACCTCTGTATCAGGATGCTGTCTTGAATATATATAATCAAGTAATTCCTGAGCTCTTGTATCCTGTGGATATAATGAGATATATTCCTCGCAATTCAGTGAAGCATTATCAAAGTCATTTATCTTTATATACGACATAATAAGCATATACATAAGCTCCTGCTTATATTCCTCATCATTGTATGATAAAGAGAGCTTAATATTATCTATTGCGTTTGAATAATCTTCAATATTCAGATAATATACCGCATATTTATAATACATATACGCATTTGGTGTACACCTTCCGGCATACACATCGAGATATGTTTTCATATAAACCCATTTGTCAAGGCTGTCATTTTCTGAAATATTTTCATAACAGGTAGCAACAGGTAATGAAAGCTCATAATAGCCTCTTTCACAGGCCTCCTTAAGTACCTCCAGACAAGCGACATAGTTTTGATTACTGTACTCATTTAATGCATCACAAAGTCTGACAAGAAATGTATATTCATTCCTGTCATAGTATTTATCAGAATAATCAGCAAGCAATGTTTCATAGCAATACTTTGCCGAAGTATAATTCTGCATATTAAGATATGCTGATGCTTTATACATCAGCACATCTGCGTCAACATTATCTGAAAAAAATTGATTTGTTTGTAGAGCCTTATCAAAGTATTCTATCGCTTCTGTATAATTACCCTGATTATATAATTCTACACCGGTCTCACGATAGCTGCGTTTTTTTGTAAAAATATGTGAAGCACAGTACAAAACTCCAAGTATTATAAGAAGTGTTGCAATTATATTGTAATTAATTACAAGCTTTCTATATGCTCTATCCCTATGCTTTCCCATTTTTCTTCGACGGGCTCGTGTAGTATTCTTCTGAGACATAAGAACCTCTATTACTATTGTTCGTTAATAAGTCCGTAAAACTCTTCAAGACAAAGATTGTTGTTATACATGAAGGTTGCGGCTTCGACACCTACATATCTAAAATGCCATGGTTCAAAATCAATACCTGTAATAGCAATCTTATCTGCAGGATATCTTAATATGAAACCGTATATGTATGAATTGTTCATAAGCCATTGATTGGTAGCGTCATCTGCTACATACTGGTCAAGAGTTGTTGTATTAAGACTGCTTAAATCAATTGCAAGACCGGTTTCGTGCTCACTGCAGCCAGCAGGCTGAACCGAATTATATGCCTTCTGTGTAGCTTCTTCCTGTGATATTCCTTCAGCCGCAACTATACGTGAGACTTCATTATCAAACAAGGTTTGCTGAGCAGTTCTGTCTCTGTATGCGGAGATAATATTGTATTCATTTCCTGCATCGTTACAAGCCTGAAGCATTGACCTAAGGTTCTCTAATGAACGCTTGTCAATATCCTTACCGCAATTAAGTGTGTGGTGTTCAAATGTATAGCTAGCATCAAGAGGGCTTGTATTACTTACCATAATAAGCAATGATTGATTATTTTGATAAATTGTTTTGGCTTCTGTGACAAGCTGATTATGCTGAGCAATTGCAGGATCCTCTGTTGTTATTTCCTCTGTACTTGCTTCTGTAGTAGACTTTTTCTTTTTTTTGCCACCACCGATTGCCGATACAAGCAATACAATAATAAGAATTATTGCAACAAGTGCAAGTGCAGTATATATGAGAAGGCTGTAATCACCCTTTTTAGTATGCTTTATCACCTGCCTGATATATTTCTTAAGCCATTTAATGAATTTACTAAAGGTTCTTCCTAAAAATGCTCCGACTATTTTTAAGATATCCCATATCTTCTGGATTATGAGAGGAACATAATATTTAAGTATCTCCCATATTCCCAGGAAAAATTTCTTTAAGGTATTTAGAATTTTTTGCCAATCCATGCTTTTTATCCCCCTTGTTTAATATTTATAAAATATCTATGTATTCACCATTTAAGGCTTTATTCATACTTCTTACCGCACAGAATTTACCGCACATTGAACAGGTATCATCATGCTCAGGACTTCGGCTGTCTCTTATGGCTTTTGCAGTTTCGGGATCTATTGCACATTCCCACTGCTTTTCCCAATTAAGCTCTCGTCTTGCATCAGCCATCCTGTCATCAATATCCCTGGCGCCTTTGATGCCCTTGGCGATATCAGCAGCATGTGCAGCAATTTTTGATGCAATTATACCTTGACGAACATCCTCGACATTCGGCAATGCAAGATGCTCAGCCGGAGTAACATAGCACAGGAAAGCCGCTCCTGACATAGCCGCTATGGCACCGCCTATTGCCGATGTAATATGATCATATCCCGGTGCTATATCAGTTACAAGAGGACCAAGAACATAAAATGGCGCGCCCATACAGATTGTCTGCTGTAGCTTCATATTTGCAGCAATCTGATCCATAGGCATATGTCCTGGACCTTCTATCATTACCTGTACATTTTTAGCCCATGCACGTTTGGTAAGTTCACCTAAACGTACCAGCTCTTCTATCTGACATACATCAGAGGCATCTGCAAGACATCCCGGTCTGCAGGCATCTCCAAGTGATATTGTAACATCATGCTCAGCACATATATCCAATATCTCATCATAATATTCATAGAAAGGATTCTCATTGCCTGTCATACTCATCCAGGCAAATACAAGAGAACCGCCTCTTGATACTATGTTCATCTTCCTCTTATGCGTTTTTATCTGCTCAATTGTCTTGCGTGTAATACCACAATGAAGTGTTACAAAATCCACACCGTCCTCGGCATGAAGTCTTACCACATCGATAAAATCCTTTGCAGTAAGTGTTGCAAGATCTCTCTGATAATGAATTACCGAATCATAGACAGGAACTGTTCCTATCATAGCGGGACATTCTGACGTGAGCTTTTTTCTAAACGGTTGTGTATCACCATGCGAGGATAAATCCATAATTGCGTGAGCACCCATATTTACGGCCTCAAGCACCTTCTTTAGCTCGATATCATAATCCTTGCAGTCGCGCGATACTCCAAGATTCACATTGATTTTAGTTTTCAGCATTGAACCTATCCCCTCCGGTTCGAGACAGGTGTGATGTATATTTGCACATATACAAACCTTACCCTCAGCAACAAGAGGTAAAAGCTCTTCGACTGTATAGCCTTCTTTTTCGGCAACCTTTTTTAATTCAGGTGTAACGATTCCTTTTCGGGCAGCATCCATCTGTGTTGTATATTTTCTCATAGCACTCTCCATCATTACATAATTAAAGTAAGTTTACCATAAAATGAATAAAATAACAATATAATACCCTTTGATTTATAAATGTTTTAGAGTAAATTAAGAAAATATTATATTATTAGTCCCCAACCCAGTAATTCGTTTGGAAATTGCCGGTCCTGAGGCAGCTTGAAGCTCTCTTCTATCATTCTTGCCTTTAATTTTTGTCCGTACATATATGGGTCATTTCCTTCTACTATTCCCCAGTTCATAAGCTTTGCCGCATATGCTGCAGCGTAAGGAGCTGAAAAAGAGGTTCCGCTTGCTGTTGCTTCTACATTTCCCGGAAGTATAACCGGTATATCTACTCCGGGTGCGGATACATCAGGCTTTATATGCTCCTCTACCGTATAGCCTCTTCCTGAAAATCCGGCATATGATAGTGTGGTGGGATTATACGAACCAACACTTATTATACTCTCGGAGCCTGCAGGAATAGTAAAGGTTGTTGACGGTGACGCCTGTATAAAACCGGTATCATTATTTATAGCTGTTCCTGAAGGCAGCCACAGGTCAACTCTACCATATTGAATTGATTTTGGAATCAATACTATCCTCCATATTCCGCTTGTAAGATATTCAAATCTTGGTGTCAGTGAAATGTAGGTTTCTGTAAACTGCGAAAAGGGAGAGGTTCCCTCAGAAGAATTTATATATATGTAAGGTGTATTATAGGTACTGATATAATTAAAGCTATTTAATGGTCCGTATTCATTGCCCTCCGGAGAAACAAGAACGATATCTGTTTTATCGTATAATCTTCTGTATATCTGTATCGAAAGTGCGCTCTGATACTCACCAATTGAAAGCTCAACTATTCCTCTTGATTTATTTCCAAGCATAATCTGTGCATGTCTTTTTGTGGATGCATCATTACCCATACCTGTTATGATATTTACTCTTTGTGATGCTGAAAGTATATCTATATACTGCTCCAGGATGCTTCCACCATTATGATCTCCATAGTTGTTTCCATAGCTAAGGTTGACAATTAGAGGCAGATTTTGCTCCAAGGCTTTTTTGCTGACATAGGATAAGCCCCTTAATATGGCGGATGTATCAGAGGAACCATAGATATTTTGACTGCCAAGCCGTACAACGACTAATTTATATGGTATATCATGTATATTATCTAATAAAACTCCCGTTACAGCCGTTCCGTGAC
This sequence comes from uncultured Lachnospiraceae bacterium, assembly GCA_945836565.1. Taxonomy (GTDB): domain Bacteria; phylum Bacillota; class Clostridia; order Lachnospirales; family Lachnospiraceae; genus Coprococcus_C. The sequence continues at coordinate 1,539 of CAMALN010000055.1, read as the reverse complement.
CGCTAATATCTAAATTTATGTAGTCATCACTGTTAAGTAATTCATTTATTTCTTCGTTTACATATACACGATTGCTTTCTATATCATATATCTCGTATATAAGACTCTTTTTAATACCGTTTTCTATTATATAGAAATTGTTATTGAAGATATCTATTCCCGAGTCTATAACAGATATCATAACGGCATCTGCAGTCGATGCCTCAAAATACATTCCCTTTGGTTTGTCTATATATATGATTCGACTATCATTTTCTAATAAAGTAAGCATATCTTTTTTTATATACAGAATTCCGAAGCCATATCCGAGATTGAAGCCGTTTATATCATATTCCTTCGTTATGTTTGAAAAATCCCCATTGTATCTTACGATTAGCTCCCATATTCCGAATTGCTCTATGTACCCATCGGAAAGCTCCGGTGATGAAAGCAGAATTCTTTCGTCGACATTATTTGCAATATTTAGCTCGGGACTGATTTTTCTGTTATTTGGCTCATTATTATCCATACATACCCCTTATACACATGTCATCCACAAAATGTGCATACTGTGTCGAATTATCTGTGTCGAAAAACCAAATTATTATTAGAAATATACATCCATAAATAGACGAATTTTTTCACAGCTTTAATTTATAATTCGCTTAACATATTAAGGAGGTGAAAATGACCTACAACCTATATGTGGATTTGGCTTTTATATGGTCATTCCTTGTAAATACTGTCTTGATATATATATCTGATAGAATACTTGGGTTTAAGCTTGAGATAAAGAAGATACTGCCCTACGCCTTAATTATATCGCTGCTTTGTACCTTCGAATACATAGTATGCATAGATAAAGGGATGATTATTCAAGATATATTATATGTATCAACCTACATAATATTACTAAAAATAATGTATAGGATAAAAATAAACAAAAATGTCCTTCCGATTGTTTATGCAATGTATATACGAGTCAGTCTTGCTATTGCGGCCGCATTATGTCTGATGAACTATAGCATAAAACACGGAGCTGTTCAGTTTATTGTATTTATAGCAGCTTTTGTTCTGCTGGTCCCCGCCTTTTATATATCTAACAAATATATTAAGTACAGGCAGGAAATAGTTAGGTGCACACATCAAATAGCCATATCACTTGAGCAGGATGAATATATAACCTATGGCTACTATGATACAGGAAATGTGCTTAATGCTTCAGGACTTAGTGTAATAGTTTGTGATACTGAATTTGCAGTACATATACTAAAAAATGATTATAAGGAAATTCTTGATACATACGAAAAGACAGGATATTTCGACTATATAAAGGCAAATCGTATTTCGCATATAAGCTTCGTGCCCGTTCCATACAGAACAATTAATTCAAATTTTTGTATGATGCCGGGAATTGATATACGAAGGCTTAGATATATGAAAAGTAAGAAAAACTATAACAATATACGTTTGGCGATTAGTGCGTATCCTCTGAAGCTGGGGGAAAACGTACATATTTTACTAAATGATAGCTTAAAACCATAGGAGGATTATTCTAAT
>CAMALN010000054.1 GCA_945836565.1 uncultured Lachnospiraceae bacterium | reverse complement strand
CTATGATTTAACCCATATATTGTATGATGAATTTTATATTATACTATAACTATTTTGTTATTTGAGACATATGCAATATCAAGGAATTGAAAATTATTTTTAAAATTGTTAAAATTTTTCTTGCATAATGTCGGAAACTTTGCTAGAATATCACCGTTGCGACCTACGGCATGTACCGAAGGTTTAATATGGTATCAAGGAGGTGCAGAAGATGGCAAAGTGTAGCGTATGCGAAAAGGGAGCTCATTTCGGAAACAATGTGAGCCATTCTCATAGAAGATCAAACAGAATGTGGAAGTCAAACATCAAGTCTGTAAAAGCAATTGTTGATGGTACTCCAAAGAAGATTTATGTATGTACTTCATGCTTAAGATCAGGCAAGGTTGAGAGAGCTTAATACTAAGATTATATAAAAGAACCACTTTATGTGGTTCTTTTATTTTGTTACAATCAAATAAACTTGATTTAATACATGTATTTGGGTATAATCATAATTAACTATGTTTGTTTTGAATACTTATATATAATATAAGGAGGAACGCTTATGAACGAAGTTCATAATTAGGATGCGTTCCGACGATATGTCATAGAGGGGCCCCACGTAGTGGGGGGAGTTGGCTATGACTTACAAATTAATAAGGAGGTATATATCATGAAGGGTGTTATGTCTAATCAGAATGGAGATATAGTAATTGAAGATGAAGTTATAGCACAGTACGCCGGACAGGCGGCACTTGGCTGCTTCGGTATAGTGGGAATGGCAACCATAAGCATGAAGGATGGTATAGCTAAGCTGCTTAAGGGTGACAGTGTAAGTAAGGGTGTAAATGTCGAGATTGATGAAGACAATAAACTTACAATTAATTTCCATATCATAGTGGCATATGGAGTTAGTATATCGACAGTATGTGATAATCTTATCAATACGGTAAAGTATTCAGTAGAAGAGATGACAGGAATGAACGTCAAGGATATCAACATCTTCGTAGAAGGTGTAAGGGTAATAGATTAGTAGGAGGAAGTAAAAGTGGCTATTACGATGATTGATGCTGAGCTTTTGCAGAAGGCCTTTATTGCAGGAGCACATAATTTGGAGAAGAACAAAGATTATATTAACGAACTGAATGTATTTCCGGTACCGGATGGTGATACAGGTTCGAATATGTCTCTTACAATTATGGCAGCAGCTAGGGAGGTAGGAGCACTTGTTAATCCTACATTAAATGATTTGTCAAAGACAATCTCCGGTGGTTCATTAAGAGGGGCAAGAGGTAACTCCGGTGTTATCCTGTCCCAGCTTTTAAGAGGCTTTTGTAAGGAGATTAAGGATAAGAAGGCGATTACGACAACAGTTCTTGCAGACGGATTTGTAAGAGGTGTTGAGACTGCATATAAGGCGGTAATGAAGCCAAAGGAAGGCACTATACTTACTGTTGCAAAGGGGATGGCTGAGAAGGCTATCGAGATGGCAGAGGAAAGAGTAAGTGTTGAGGAGTTTGCTGAGGCTGTAATAGCTGAGGGAGATTTTGTTCTCTCCAAGACACCGGAGATGCTTCCGGTATTGGCAGAAGCGGGCGTTGTGGATTCCGGCGGACAGGGACTTATGGAATTCTTAAAGGGTGCATACAGAGGCCTTATGGGAGAGGAAATAGCCATAGATGACAAGGCAGTAGCTGCATCAGGAAGCAAAGCGCCTGCTATGAGCTCTGAGAATATTGATACATCAGATATAAAGTTTGGATATTGTACAGAGTTTATTATTATGCTTGAGAAAGAGTATAATATGGATATTGAGGCTGATTTTAAGGAGTACCTCACATCTATTGGTGATTCTCTTGTAGTTGTATCTGATGATGAGATTGTAAAGGTTCACGTTCATACTAATCATCCGGGTCTTGCATTTGAGAGGGCTCTTCAGTATGGTTCTCTTACCAGCATGAAGATTGATAATATGCGTGAGGAGCATAGAGAAAAGGTTATTATGGAGCAGGATAGGGCGGCTGCAGCGAAAAAGGAAGAGGAAGCTAAGTCGGTTCCAAACAAACCTTATGGATTTGTCGTTGTTTCTGCCGGAGCAGGTCTGGATGCGATATTTACCGAGCTGGGTGCAGATTATATCATACAGGGTGGACAAACCATGAATCCAAGCACTGAGGATGTACTTAGCGCAATCGATAAGGTTCATGCAGACACAGTATTTGTTCTTCCAAATAATAAGAATATTATTCTTGCGGCTAATCAGGCAGCAGATATAGAGGAAGAAAAGAATGTTGTAGTTATACCATCAAAGACTATACCACAGGGTATAGGAGCTATGATTTGCTTTACAGAGGATGCTTCTGCTGAGGAAAATGCGGAGAATATGATAGAAGCTATGTCTGAGGTAAAGTCAGGTCAGGTAACTTATGCAGTAAGAGATACCTCTATAGATGGTAAGGAGATTAAAACCGGAGACTATATGGGTATAGATGATAATGGTATAAGTTCTGTTGGATCAGATATACAGACTGTAATAAAAGAGCTTGTTGAGAATATGTCTGACGATAATGAGCTTTTGAGTATATATTATGGTTCTGATGTTGATGCTGAATCAGCAGAGGCTGTTGAGGCAATGCTTAATGAAGCTTTTCCGGATTACGATATAGAACTTCATGAAGGCGGACAGCCTGTCTACTACTATATTATATCGTTAGAGTAGGAAGAAACGAAAAGCAGCTATTAATTTAGCTGCTTTTCGTGTATATGGAAATTTAGTGAGAGCGGTTAGGTTATAGAATTTATAATATATAAAAGGAAACGTTTATATGAAAACATCTACAGAAAAAAAATGGACAGACAGTATTACAACTATAAATGGAATAGGCGATAAAACTGCTCAAGCCTTTGCAAAGCTTGGTATATATACTATAGGAGAATTGGTGAGTACATATCCAAGGGATTATCTGTTTTATGGAGACGAAATAGCCATAGCAGATATAAAAGAAGGAGAAAGGGTTGCAGTATGTGCTGTAATAAACTCATATGTGGATGTAAGAAAGGTACGCAATCTGACACTTGTTAATCTGACTGCCAGAGACTCTTCGGGAACAATCAAGCTTACCTGGTTTAATCAACCTTATTTAAAACACGTATTTCACAAGGGTGAAAGCTTTGTATTCGTAGGTAGCGTAAGCAGAAGAAATGGTTCAAAGGTTATGCTTTCTCCGGAATACTATAGCCCGGAAAAATACAACTTGCTAAAAAGAGAGCTTCAGCCCGTATATCCTTTGACGCAGGGGCTTTCAAATAAAACCTATACAAAGGCAGTAGATAAATGCAGGGAAATGCTTGAAAATCTCGAAGATTATATTCCTTGCGAGGTCCTTTGTGAATATGAGCTTATGCCTATTGGTGAGGCATATTTGAATGTGCATTTTCCCGGTGATGAGGAGCAGCTAAAGAATGCTATAAGGAGACTTGCGTTTGATGAGTTTTACAGATTCCTTGCAGATATGAGTAAGATGCGTGAAAATTGTCTTGAACAGGAAAATGCTCATGTAATAACTAAAGGGAAAGAGGTCGCACAGTTTGTGGCCAAACTGCCATTTTCTCTTACAAAGGGACAGATGAATGCGATAGAAGATATACTTGCTGATATGGGTGGAAGCGGTGTTATGAACAGGCTTCTTCAGGGAGATGTTGGCTCCGGAAAAACTGTTGTGGCAGAGGCAGCAATATTTGCCTGTGTAAATGCGGGATATCAGGCGGCACTTATGGCACCTACTGAGGTGCTTGCAAAGCAGCATTATGATGAGATGGAAAAGCTTTTTGGAGGCTATGGTATAAAGGTAGGACTGCTGGTTGGTTCGATGTCAGTAAGGGACAAACGTCGTGTATATGATGGAGCTTCTGATGGAAGCATAAGCCTTGTAGTAGGTACACATGCGCTTATTGAAGATGCGGTTACTTATAAAGACCTGGGGCTTGTTGTAACTGACGAACAGCACAGATTCGGCGTTAAGCAGAGAGAGAAGCTATCAAAGAAGGGAGAATACCCTCATACCTTGGTTATGAGTGCAACACCTATACCCAGAACACTTGCGATTATCATGTATGCTGATATGGATATATCAGTAATGGATGAGCTTCCAAAGGGACGTAAACCGATAAAAAACTGTGTGGTGGGAACCGGATATCGAGATACCTCACATAGCTTTATTGCTTCTGAGGTTAAGGCGGGTCATCAGGCATATGTTATATGCCCTATGGTTGAAAGCAGTGAAGTAATGGATCTTACAAATGTTACTGAGTACACTGATACGCTGAAGCAAGCCTTAGGAGATGCGATAAATGTAAGCATGCTGCATGGTCAGATGAAGGCTGATGAGAAGAATCGTATAATGGAGGATTTCATAGCCGGTAAGATTGACGTGCTTGTATCAACTACGGTAATCGAGGTTGGTATCAATAATCCGAATGCCACAGTTATGATGGTAGAAAATGCAGAACGCTTTGGTTTGGCACAGCTTCATCAGTTAAGAGGAAGAGTTGGTCGAGGCAATGCGCAGTCCTACTGTATATTTATAAATGGAAAAGAAACGAAGGAGTCTATGGACAGGCTTAAGGTTCTGGAAAATTCAAATGATGGCTTCTTTATAGCAAATGAGGATTTAAGACTTAGAGGACCGGGAGATTTCTTCGGTATAAGGCAAAGCGGAGAGGCTATATTTAAGCTGGCAGATATATATAATCACACAGATGTGTTGAAAAAAGCTCAGTTAGTATGGCAAAGCTATGGCAGAAGTCTGCTTGAAAATGGCAAGGCAGCAGATATGCCATGGATTAGTTCAAATAGTAATGATACAGTCCTTTAGTATTGACTAAAAACCTGTGAGGCTGTATTATTCCATATTAGAAAACTGTGCTAAGGAGTAATTTATGAAAGCAGAGATAGGCTATATAAAGGCATGGAGGCTGTCCATGTTTTTTACGGCGATAATAGATATCATAATATTTGGGCTTGGCTCAACAATTGCTTCTGCCAGAGTAGGCGGAATAGCGGCAAATATGATGAGCGTAATGATATTGATAATATGTATTATCATATTTATACTGGTATATACGGATAAGGCAGACAGATTCAGGGATATAGGAGCTGCTGAGATTTCAGACGGAGTTCTTATATACGAAGACCGAAAGAGACATTATAAAATACCGGTATCTGATATCAAAAAGATAGATATGGAAAAGATATGTATGGGCAGATATGACGGCCCACCTACTGCTTATAGGATACTACTTGCGACAGATAAAAAGAAATACTATATTGAGTCAGACAGAGCTATGGGTAGAAGCTATAATGAGATGGGGATAAATGACATCTATATGTATATAGCAGAGGTTGTAAATAGATAGAAGGAGAGATGAAATGGACGAAAAAAATAATAAGACAAATAAAACTCTTACAGGAATAGTGATTGTTCTTGGCGTAGTTATAATTATTTTGCTTGCAATTGTAATTGCGGGAATAGCAGGAAAAAAGAAAAAGACAACGGAAGCTACTACAGTGTCTAATTCTACTGAAGAGGTGAATGAGGCGACTAAGACAGATGCAACAAAGACAGATGAGACTACAGAGAATAGTGACACTAAGGAAGGTAACACAGAAGCTGCTTCACAAAGTGACTGCTATGTAGAGATAAAGAACGATAATAGCTGGGAGAATTCCGGTAAATTCTGTGGAGGACTTAGTATATCAATTGTAAATAAAAGCTCAAATGAATTAAAGGATTGGAAGATAGAGCTTTCTGTACCGGATGGTTTTGTAATAGATGGTTCATGGAATGGTAATTTTGATGTTAAGGACGGAAAGCTTACCATTACACCTGTGGAATATAACGGAACTATTGGCGCTAAGCAGACGCTTAAGGACATTGGCTGTAATGTAACTGTCGGTACCAAGGAAGAGCTTGCTGCACTCACAAAGGGAGCAGTTTTATATATTGGAGGAAGTGTGTATGAAGGAAGCCCAGTGCAGGAAGAAGCTACCACAGAGCAAAAGGCGGAAGAGACAACAGTAGAGCCGGCGAAGAAGCCTGAGACAGAGACAGGCTCACCTTTTGAAAATCATGGAAAGCTTAGTGTAAAGGGTACAGATATAGTTGACAAAAATGGTGAAAAGTATCAGCTTAAAGGACTTAGTACACATGGTCTTGCATGGTTCCCGGAATATGTAAACAAGGAAGCATTTACATATTTTAGAGATGACTGGGGTGCAAACCTTATAAGACTTGCGATGTATACAGATGAGAATGGTGGATATTGTAATGGTGGAGATAAAAATGGTTTGAAATCACTTATTGATACCGGTGTAAATGCCGCTACTGAGCTTGGTATGTATGTAATCATAGATTGGCATATTCTCCACGATTTGACACCTGTAAAGTATCAGGATGAGGCAAAATTATTCTTCGACGAGATGTCTAAGAAGTATAAGGATTATGACAATATTATATATGAGATATGTAATGAACCGAACGGTGGTACAAGCTGGAGTGAGGTAAAGGGCTATGCAGAGGAGATTATACCTATTATCAGAGCGAATGCACCGGATGCAATTATCATAGTAGGTACACCAAATTGGTCGCAGGATGTGGATATAGCGGCAAACGATCCTATCACAGGCTATGATAATATTATGTATGCTATTCATTTTTATGCGGCAACGCATACAGATGGTATAAGAAGCAAGGTTACAACAGCACATGATAAGGGACTTCCGATATTTGTCAGCGAGTTTAGTATATGTGATGCTTCCGGTAATGGTGCGATAGATTATGGTCAGGCTGATAAATGGTTTGAGCTTATCGGAAACTATAATTTGTCATATGCAGGCTGGAATATTTCTAATAAGAATGAAACTTCATCAATATTAAAACCAAGCTGTAGTAAGAAGAATGGCTGGAGCGATGATGACCTGTCTGAGACAGGAATTTGGCTCAAAAAAACCATTGGAAGTAATTAAAAGTTGACAAAAGTCGAAATTTGTAGATAATTTATACTGTTTATGGAAAATTATATAGGATGAGGGATAATATATGAGCGTGGCTGTATATCCGGGAAGCTTTGATCCGGTTACATTGGGACATTATGATATTATTAAGCGTGCATCGGCAATATTTGATCATGTTGTTATTGGAGTATTGAATAACACATCAAAAATTCCGTTGTTTTCTTTGGAAGAACGTGTTAATATGTTGAAGGATGCAGTATCGTCAATTGATAATGTATCAGTTGAATCCTTTGATGGGCTATTGATTGATTTCTTAAAAGAAAAGAATACTAATGTAATAATCAGGGGCCTCAGGGCTCTTACGGATTTTGACTTGGAAATGCAGATGGCACAGAGCAATAGGATGGTTGCTAAGGATGTCGATACGGTGTTTCTATCAACGAGTTTGGAGTATTCGTATCTTAGCTCAAGTATTGTTAAGGAGTATGCAAGATACGGAGTTGATCTGAAGAATTTTGTACCTGAGTGTGTTACTTCAAAACTTATAGATAAGATGAACAAACTATAGGAGGATAGTGGAAAGATGGGTAAAAAAGGCGTTGAAGAGATGATTAGTGAGATAGAGGTATTTATAAATAACTGTAAATATCAGCCACTCTCACAGACTAAGATTGTAGTATATAAAGAAGAATTAGAGCAGATGCTGAACGAGCTTAAATTAAAGCTTCCTTCAGAAATCGAAAGATGCAAGAAGATAATGAAAACCAAGGAGCATATCTTGTCAGATGCCAGAACCCGTTCGGACCAGATTATCAGCGAGTCTGTAAATGAGGCAAATCGTCTTGTAGATCAGCATCAGATTACAGAGCTTGCAAATATAAGAGCAAATGAGATTCTTGAGATGGCAAGAGAGCAGGCTCAGCAGATAATTGATCAGGCTTCAGAAGAGGCTTCTGAGATTCGTATGGGAGCTATGTACTATACCAAGGATAAGCTCTCAGAGATGAAGGATATCTGTGAGAAGATTACAGAGATTGAAAAGGCAAACTACAAAGCACTTATCGAGTCTATGGAGGAGCATACATTTACAATAAGCAATAATCTTGATGAGATGGAGGCAAATATTAATCTTCTTTCTGCTTCAAGCGGAATGTCTTATGCGGAGGAAGGAGAGGACCTTGATAGTGCTTTCTCTTCAGCAAGTGATGACCAGGCAGCAGCTGCAGAGGATGACTATGCACAGGAAATTCCTGAGGATGCAGATGATGCAGATGATTCTTATGATGAAGATGAAATTGATGAGGATGATGACTTCCTAGAGGAGTAGCACCGCAAGTGTGAAAGTAAAGGAAGCACATATAAATTTTACACACATATATTTTTTTATGGACAGCCCTGATGAGCGGATGACCTGACCGGTTTGGAGTATCGCTGATATTCCACCGAAGGAGGTTATTGCGAGAATCAGGGCTTCCTTAATTTTAAAAGGAATATTGGCGATTACTGCTATAAGCTCTGCACCTCTCGTAAGCTCAAGGGTGGAGGTGAATATATTTCCGATAAAATATGTAGTATCTGAAATCTTTCCGTTATTATATAAGCTTATAAGCAGCTGTAATATAAGCTGCATGATTA
>CAMALN010000053.1 GCA_945836565.1 uncultured Lachnospiraceae bacterium | reverse complement strand
GATAAGCTGATGAGTATCCATTGGAAGCTGTCGGCAAAGAGAGATATACTGATGGTTAAGGACAGGGTTTCCATGTCGGATAAGCAGATGGTTATCCTGCCTGAGCTATGCGGCAGAGACCGTATGGAGCTGGAGGCGGTCTTAAGCACGACTTATACGATGATAAGGAATCTGGTATCGGAGAAGACAACAGTCAGGCTTATGTATTGGAGTGCTGCGTGCTATGAATATCAGGACGTAAGAATTGATTATACGGAAGAGCTGGACGCTGCGTTTGAAAAACTTTTTTATGAACAGACCTATGAGAATATGGATGAGGGAGCTTCGCATATGCCGGATGTTCATCCGGAGATGAAGGCCTTTGTTCATATAAAGGCTGAGGCAGGAAGAGCAATGGTAGGAGTAAGGGAGAACGGTTAATTGTCAGAGAAGGATATAGAGGTTTGCGAAGGTCTTAGTATCGGCAAGAGCTTCTTCGAAAAGAAGGAAAACAGAATATTGACGCTTTTCCTAAAGGGCTTTACGGTCTATCTGCTCACTATGGGAAGTATAGGCTTTTATATGTCTGCCTTTGGTATTAGATACAATCAGCTCCTGGCTCATACGGTAATATTTGTTATGGCCATGCTGTGTGCCATGCTTTATTACAGATTGTTAGTCGAGAATCTGGGATATCTGGTGCTGTTCATAAGCTTTGCGTATCTGGTGTATGTGTTTAGAACATATATAAACAGTGGTTTCTATGCGGTTGTAAATATCACGGTACAAAATGCATCCACGTATCTGGATGTGGACGTCCAGAGGCTTTATACTGAGCAGATAGAAAACAGGTATGTCACGGTCACCCTGTTTGTGTTATTTGTAGGTATAGTGTTGGATGTATTTCTTAACGTGTATATATCCAGACGAATGCAGTATGTGACAGTGTTCTGTGTAATAATGTCACTTAATCTTATTCCTCTTTATCTCGTTATGGAGCCGGATGTGTTTTACGTCATTATGATACTGGGCGGGATCGCTATGGCTTATGTATTCAAGGTTGGAAGACACTATAGTCCTCAGGTAAAGGTTAAGAGGGATAATAACAAGTTTAAGCAAAAGCTTCAGGGTATGGGCAAGCATAAGAGGGCGCAGCTTGATTACGTGTATGATGTAAGGTCTATGCTTCAGGCCGGAATATGGACATTTTTGATAGCTCTTTTGGTTATTGTAAATGTTCGTGCATTTAAGCCGGTTGATAATTTTAATGTAGGTCATGAGGAAAATCCATATAAGCAGCTAACCATGAGCGGCATAAGTACATTTATGCTGGAGGGTTTTCAAGGCTTTAATCGAAACAGAGATGATAATGGCGGTTTGAATTCCGGTAAGCTTGGAAATGTAGCATCTATAAAGATTGATGGGCAGACGGATATAATACTTCAGTTTACGCCGTATTGCTATGACAGAATCTATCTTAAAACCTTTGTCGGCGGAAGATATAATCCGTATGAGAATACATGGACAAGTGTTGAGGACATTAGAAATTATGAGGAAAACACACCTGAGGCAAATGCTTATAGGAATTACTATGAACAAAATGGCGATAAAAGCTCAAGAGGTGTGATGCGGCAGCTTGCAGTAGATACAAATGGAGTACGTTTTGCCGCACCTTACTATATGAGTGATGTAGAATTTGATGATAGCAGATATGCAAATATAACGTATTATCCTTATATTGAAGGAAATGCTGTCTATGTAAATGAAGATGAATATGTGGGTGAACCGCTGCTTGCTACAGATCTTGAGATTCCAAGTGAAAATATAGATACCATAAACAGCTTTATCGATGAGCTTGGAATGATAGGAGACGATAATCACAATATCGAGATGGTTAAGGATTATTTCACTGAGAATATTCCGTATACCATTAAGCCGGGTAAGACACCGAAAAAAGAGGACTTTGTAAACTATTTTCTGGAGGATAACAGGAAGGGATACTGTGCTCATTTTGCTTCGGCAGCAGTTCTCACATTCAGAGCTATGGGCATACCGGCAAGATATGTGGAGGGCTATGCAGTCGATTATAATCAGATTACTATGAATGGTGAATTGGTAGAAGGCGAGAGCTACAGCGATTACTATGATGGATATTCTGAGCTTGGTGAGACCGCACTTGTAGAGGTGAAGGTTACGGACGCTGATGCACATGCCTGGGTGGAAGTATATGAAAGAGGTAAAGGCTGGCGTGTTGTTGAAGTGACGCCTGCTTCTGATGAGGAGGAAGATACGGATGATTTCTGGGATATGTTCGATAAGGTAGTCGGTCCTCAGGATGCAGATGGGCTTGCGGCAGGAGGCGCGCTTCCGGATATCAATTTAAGAATAAGTGATGCAACGCTTAGAAAAATAATAACGAGTGTGGGCATAGCTATAGCTGCTGTTATCCTTGTTGTGATTTGTATTAGATGTGGACACATATTTGTAAAAAGAGCTAAATATGTGAAAGCAAATAACAGTGATAAGCTTATAATGAAATATGGAGACTTTAGTAAAAGGATAGCAAGGAGAAATAGTGCATATAAGGCATGCAGGAATTATCACGAGCAGCTTGCTTTCATACACAGAGGTTATGAGTCGTGTGGCGCCACGTTTGCATATGACATTAATCTTGAGGAGCTTGAGCGGATACTTGATAAGGCTGGTTTTGCCGGCAAAGAGATAAGCGAGTCAGAGCTTGAAAAAGCCCTAAGCTGGATTGCGTCAGTAAATGTCAAGTCGGCATCGAAGAATCCTAAGATTACCATAGAAGAAGGCGATATAGTTGAGTAAAAATATAAATAAAAGCAGAGAGATAGACATGGTACACGGTAAGCTTCTTGGTAAGCTTATCGTGTTCGTTATTCCGGTTATATTGTCGGGAGTATTACAGCTGTTGTTTAATGCCGCAGATATAATAGTTGTTGGAAAGTATGCGGGTGATGATTCGTTAGCGGCAGTTGGCTCCACAACAGCACTTATTAATCTTATGGTATCGCTGTTCATAGGTCTTTCCATAGGAGCAAATGTAATCGCTGCACAGTGCTATGGCTCAGGTGAGAGACAGAAATTATCAGCAACTGTACATACAAGTATGATGATAAGTCTGATAGGTGGTGCGGCGCTTGCAATATTTGGAATTATCTTTTCGGGAACAATATTGGAATGGATGGGCTCACCCGGAGAGGTTAAAACTCTGGCAACTCTATATCTGAGAATTTATTTTACGGCGATGCCGGCAACACTTATATATAATTTTGGTTCATCTATTTTAAGGGCTTCCGGAGATACTGCGACACCGCTTTATTTCCTGACAGCCTCAGGAGTGATAAATGTATTACTCAATTTATTTTTTGTAATTACCTTTGATATGGATGTTGCGGGAGTTGGTCTGGCAACTGTTATATCGCAGTATATCTCGGCCTTGCTTATACTTATACATTTGGGACGCGATAAGAGTGAACTGCATTTCAGTGTAAGGAAGCTTGCGGTTGATAAGCGTATACTTGCAAAGATAATAAAAATAGGTATACCTGCAGGTGTACAGGGCATGGTATTCTCACTATCAAATGTAGTCATACAGTCCTCGATAAATTCATTTGGAAAGACAATAGTGGCTGCTAATTCAGCCGCTTCAAATATTGAGGGTTTCGTGTACATTTCTATGAATGCGGTATATCAGACCTCGATAACCTTCGTGGGGCAAAACTATGGTGCAGGTGAGTATAAGAGGATTAAGAAGGTTGTGTTCCAGTGTCTTGGTATAGTTATATTTATAGGGCTGTTCTTAGGAAATTTGGTATACATCTTCGGTGAACCACTGATGCGTATATATTCTAAGAATCCGGAAGTAATCGCTGCCGGTATGGTGAGAATAAAGTATATCTGTACGATATATTTTCTCTGCGGTATGATGGATACTATGGTCGGAGCACTACGAGGCATAGGAAAATCAGTCTTACCGATGATAGTATCACTCACAGGAGCCTGTGCATTAAGACTTGTATGGATAGCGACTATTTTTAAGCTTCATAGGACACCGGAGATGCTGTACATAGCATATCCGATTTCATGGACGATTACTTTGTCGGTACATATACTCTGCTTTGTGATTGCATACAGGCACCTGAAGAAAGTCCATATAAAATGTAAATAGGATATTTTGTATAATTAGAAAATGGGAAAAAGCATAGATTTGCTTATTCCCATTTTTTGTTTGTTACCATGGCATGCGAACAAAATTACCGAAAAAGAGAAAAAATGTTATATAATAATGCGAACAAATGAAATATTATTATGACACAGTTGATGCGGGGAGATAATTATGGCAGATTTTAGAAATGATAAGTCAGAGGTGCTTCATTATGATAATCCGGATTTCCAGGTGTTTTTTAGGAGAAATAATATACCGGGATGCTGTACCTTCGATGAGATGAAGATACATTGGCATGATGAGGTTGAATTTATATATGTTGTACGCGGGCAGATAGGTTATCAGCTAAACGGAAGCTACGTAAGCATGAAGGAGGGCGAGGGAATATTTGTTAATTCCAGACAGCTTCATGTGATAAAGAGTGAGAATGTTGATTGCGAATTATATTGTCTTATATTTCATCCGGTTGTGCTGTCGGCATCAAAGCATATAGTGGAAAAACACGTTAATCCTATTATAGAAAATGATAGTATTCCTTATGTTGTATTGAGTGAGAATGAAGCCAGGCAGAGACGGATGTTACACGACATAAAGGAGATAGAAGGCTTTGAAGGTCCTGGAAATGATTTTGATAGAGAGTATGACAGAAAGCCGGGACATGAGCTTGGTACTATGAGATTAATCTACGACATATGGAGCGAGCTTTATCATTATCTGGATATAGAACATAAAACGGACATTCAAAAGAATCACGGACTTGCGATTGTAGAGAGGATGATGAATTATGTCTATGAGAATTATCAGGAGAAGCTTTCGTTGGAAAAGCTTTGTGAGGTTGGAAATATAGGAAAGACTAAATGTGAATCACTTTTTGATAAGTATCTCAATATGTCACCGATGGAATATGTAAGGAATTATCGATTGGAAAAAAGTTTCGGGCTTTTGGAGAATACTGATATGACGGTTACGCAGATAGCCCTTGAAACAGGGTTTGCAGACGGCAGCTATTTCAGCAAGGTATTTAGGGCAAATGTAGGCTTAAGCCCACAGGAATATAGAAGAAATAAAAAAGAGGAAGCCATAAAGTATGAAAGAATGTGTGAAGAATCAAAAAAATGAAAAATTTAATACATATCTGCAGGTATATAAGATGCAGATTATACGTAGTCTCACATATAAGTTTGATGTCTATGGAAATATAATCATGCAATCTATCATTATGCTTGCAAGCGCATTTTTCTGGAAAGCATTGTATGCCGGGAATGACAGTGTGCAGGGAGTAGGCGTATCGGACATGATGGTGTATACCGTAGTGTCATCCATGATATCAGTTGTGCTCACTACAAATGTTGAGAGGCGAATATCAAACAGCGTATCGAAGGGAACGATTGCTATTGATATGATGAGACCCGTGGATATATATAAGGTTTTCTTTGCGGAAAATCTGGCAGGAGTGACAACCCTGATATTCCAAAACCTGCTGCCGATTTTGCTGATAGGAAGTATATTCATAGGAGTGCCGGTTCCGGCATCAAAAGAGGCATTTTTGCTCTTTGTATTAAGCCTGTTTATGTCGTTTTGTATTAACTGGTTTATAGCGGTAATATTTGGCATGTTTTCCTTCAAGGTAATCGAGATGGATGCATTGATACAGGTGAAAAAGCATCTTATAAGGCTGCTTTCCGGAAGTATAATTCCCGTATGGTTTTTCCCTGAGAGCATTAAGAATATTCTCTCATTTTTGCCTTTTGTATATCTCTATCAGCTTCCTTTGGATATATATATCGGGAAATATGATAGTGCTTCCCTTACAAAGGGACTTATTATGCAGGCATTATGGGTTGTTGTATTGTATTTGATGTTTAGATTTTTTAAGAAAAAGGCCGAGGATAAGGTCATGATACAAGGAGGCTGATGATATGAAGAATCTATTCAAGGAGCTGCTACATTATATTGATGTAACGCTGGTATATATCAAGATGGCATTTTTATCCATAATTGAATATCCGTCAGCTATAATTGGATGGCTTTTGTCCAATCCTATCCAGTTCATAGTTGGATTTGCCACGATTAAATTTGTGGTTGCAGAGTTCGGCAGCATAAACGGCTGGTCATATGGGCAGCTTGCCTTCTTGTATGGCTTGGCGGTTATATCACATGCCTTGTCGATGATATTCTTTATACAGGGCTGGTTTCTGGGCTTCTATGTGATAGAGGGTGAGTTCGACAGATTCCTTACGCGACCGCTTGGAGTTGTATATCAGTTCCTGTTTAATCAGATAAATATATTCGGTATAACCGATTTGATACCGGGAATTATCGTATTCGTATATGGGTGTGTGAAGGTTGGCTTTTCGCCGAGTCCTGCAAATATTGGACTGATAATCGTCATGCTAATAGGTGCAACCCTTATCCGAGGCGGAATATATGTAATACTTGGTTCTTCGGCATTCTGGACAAGGAGTGCCAATGATTTCGGACAGTACACACAGGAGATATTTGATAAGACAACAATGTATCCTTTGTCGATGTATCCGGAGAGTCTGCAGTTCATACTGACTTATATTATACCTATCGGCTGGGTAAGCTTCTATCCCGTATCAGGGCTGCTTGGCGTCGAAGAAATCGGAATTGGGTCTGCTATGTCGGTATGGATTACTCTTCTTGTAGGAATTGTCGTGATGTGTGTTGCAGGCTTTGTATTTTCACGAGGCATCAAGCGTTACGAGAGTGCCGGAAGCTAAAGTATATTTGGAGGAAATCAAATGGAAAATATGATTGAGATAAAAAATATATCCAAGTCCTATCACGTGGTGAAGAAGGGTGAGGGAATAAAAGGTGCGCTAAAGGGTCTGGTGAAAAAAGAGGTAAAAGTGATTCCGGCGGTAAGCAATCTCAATTTCAATATAAAAAAGGGAGAGATTGTCGGCTTTATCGGACCAAACGGAGCCGGAAAGAGTACCACTATCAAGATGATGTCCGGTATACTTACGCCTTCTTCCGGAGAGATATTGATAGGTGGTAAGAATGTAAAGACACATCGCAAGGAGGTTGTGCAGAATATAGGAGTTGTATTCGGACAGCGTTCACAGCTTAACTGGGATTTGAGACTTGGTGAAAGCTTCGAATTGCTGAGACATATATATCGTATAGATAAGACTTCGTTTGATGAGATGATTGACACTATGGATGAAATACTTGGCATCAAGGAGCTGCAGGATAAGCCGGTTCGTCAGATGTCGCTGGGCCAGAGGGTGAAGGGTGATCTGGTTGCGGCTATGCTTCATTCACCGGATGTGCTTTTCCTTGATGAGCCGACTATAGGACTTGATATCAGCTCGAAATACGCACTTAGAAAATTCGTCAAGGAGATAAATGAAAAGCGCGGAACCACAATAATTCTTACAACACATGACCTGGGTGATATAGAGCAGCTTTGTAGCAGGCTTATTATTATCAATAACGGAAAACTTGTGGAGGACGGAAACCTGGAGGAAATAGTAGACGACATAGCGCCATATAAGACACTGGTTGTAGAGTACTATGATGAGCAGATTCCACAGCATGAAAAATGCGAGATTATATCTACGGAGGGAAATGTTGCAAAGTACAGATTCTTCAAGAAGGAGATAACTGCTGCCAAGCTTATAGAGGATTTGGGAAAGCAAAAGGCGATAAAGGATGTTTCTATCGAGGAAGCGAGCATTGATGACATTATAAGAATCGCTTATGAAGGTCGATAAAGTGATATATGTCACATAAGGTTTTGATTATATACACTGTCATATACACCGTAAAACTCATAATATTATTGTAAGAAAAAGGTAATTTTATTCGTCAAATGAGTGTGACAGATATGAGGGATTTTTAGACTTAAATATTATTCAAGGAGGTAATGGTATGGATATGATTATTTACATAGTGTATCCGCTGCTGGCGGTTGCACTCTTGTGGGGATGTAAAATATATGGTCCTAAGAAGTGGAACGATGAATTCTTGTCACTTAAGCAGACCAAGGCGATACAGGGATTTTGTGCAGTCTGTATCATGCTTCATCACTGTGGGCAGAAGACTTGTATGCCGGGTATGAAGGAGCAATATGTGAAGCATGGACTTGATGTGTTCGTGCCTATCGGGTATTTCTTTGTTGCAATCTTTCTGTTTTGTTCGGGCTACGGATTATATAAGAGCTACAAGACAAAGCCGGGATACTTAAAGAATTATCCGGAGAATAAGCTGGTATCGGTTTTATATACGCTTTTGATATCAAGCTTTATATTTGCGATTGCAAGAGTAAGTCGTGATGAGGTTTTATGGTTCACCAATCCATTTACCTTAGGCGGTCCCAGAAATATTAACCCGTATGCCTGGTATGTGTATGCATTTGTATTCTTCGGACTTGTATTCTATCTGACCTTCTACAATATAAGTAATGAGAGGTTGGCAATAGGAATTACTACAATAGCTGTTGTGGTATATATGTGGCATTGCGATTTATGGATGTACGGAAACTGGTGGATTAATTCGTCGGCGCTTTTCATAATCGGACTTATGGTTGCAAGACATGA
>CAMALN010000052.1 GCA_945836565.1 uncultured Lachnospiraceae bacterium | reverse complement strand
CATTCCAGAAATATTCAAACGCTGGCAGAAAACCAGACTTATGTGTATCTAACCATGGCATTTCATCTATAAAAAACACCTGCTTTTTATCATCGGATAATTCCTCAATATATTCTCTAAGAAAATTAAATGCTTGAATCCAGTCTTTTGGAATGGTCCACTCCTCCTCGGACCTTCTATTCAATTCGTCAGCAAAATTTCTTAACTGTACTTCTCTAGGCTGACCATATGCGCCAGTGACTTTGAATTCAATCTGATTCTTAAAAAATTCATTAACCAGAAATGTTTTTCCTACTCTTCTTCTGCCATAAACAACAACAAGCTGCGCGGTTGCTGCCTTCATACATTTTTCAAGTCGTTCACATTCTCTTTTTCTTCCAATTAAAATACTCATATTCCAAGTATAACCACCTTAACATCCAAAGTCAATAATTAGTGGTCTAAATCTTTGTTTTAAGTATACTTTTAGACCACTAATCCTTTTTTACTCTTTCTGCCTCGTTATTATAAGCATCATATTTTACTATAACAAGCCCATCCTCATCACAGCTTTCCACTCGAGAGCTGAAATTATATCGCAAATTTGATTCACTGCCACTTCATCTGTATTAAATCCTTTCTTACAACAAAAGGACCAATGTATAAAATAATCACACTTATACATTAGCCCTCTTTGTGACACCGTGTCTATATATTTTTACATATTAAGCAATTGCCATAATGCCGCCTCATATGACAATCCATTATATCCCTGTTGGTTTTTATATCCGGTATTATTTGAATTTGATGATGAATTTGATGACGCATTCGTATTCACCGTCTTGTCCGGCACATCTACGCCCTCCTCCAAAAGACTTAATATATCCGATACATAACGCTGTACACCTGCGTTATCAGGTATTCCGCCGTATTTTCTAACCGTACCCGGCCCTGCATTGTACGCTGCAAGCACCAATGACAAATCTCCGCCAAAGCTGTCATACAGCTGTTTTAAATACCTTGCACCACCCATAACATTCTGATATGCATCATAGGCATCCGTTACTCCAAGCTCTGCCGCAGTTCCCGGCATAAGCTGCATAAGTCCCATAGCTCCTGATGAAGACGTACTAAGTATATTAAAGCCTGATTCGCGATATGCTACTGCCTCTAAAAGATTAGTAGATAAGCCATACTTTTGGGCTGCCTGCTCAAATATCTCCTTTAAGGTGTAGCTTTGTCCGTCCTTATCACTGAGAATACCATTCAATATATTATTAAAATCATTTTTTGTGCCTTCGGCTTTTACCTGGCTACTCGGTCTTGCAAAAGCTACCGGGTCCTCTACATATCCAAGTCCATTCACATATAACATTTGTAATTCCCTCTCCCTGCTTCACAAACCGGTCCTAGCCGACTTTCCCAGCTTTTTCGTCCTAGCCGACTTTCCCAGCTTCGCTGGGCCCCTCTCTAGGACATATCGCGGGTCGGTCCTAGCCAACTCCCCCACTACGTGGGTCCCTGCTTCGCGGGTCGGTCCTAGCCAACTTTCCCACGATACTTCGTATCGTGGGCCCCTCTCTAGGACATCTACCATCCTACTTCGCAGAATCTGGACAGAACGTCAACTATAATACTGCTGTTTGCGTTGTATACTATTTCCTTCGTATTGTACGGATCATTTGTGATTATACCATCTACATCTCTAAGCAACAACCATTTTATCCAGGATTCATTGTCAACTGTCCACGCATATACCTTCTTGTCGTGCTTGTGGATATCTTTTACAAGGTCGTTACTTATATAATTAAACTTAATACTAAATGCGTCCACATATTCCATAGAGCCCAAGTTATTTAAGGCATAATGCAGGATATACAGGGTGTTTATGTCTTCGTCCAATTCCTTAAGCTGTTTTAACTCATTATACTTCGAAGAGCCAATCATACATTTATCCACAAAATCATACTCGTGCAGGATATCAACTATGCCCTGTATATAATCCTTATCCGTCTTAGCTGATTTGAGTTCTATATTTAAATATATATCGTTCTCAATAGCGAATTCTATAACCTCTTCCAATGTCGGAATTTTTTCCCCTGCATATTTCTTGGAAAATGAACTGCCTGCATCAAGAGTTTGTATATAAGAATAGCTTACCTCACCAACTTTTTTCCTCACCCCAGTTGTCCGATACAATGACTCATCATGCATTATAATATATCTGCCGTCTATTGTCTGCCTTACATCAATCTCAATGATATCGGCACCATTTTCATATGCGGCCTCGAATGCCGCCATCGTATTCTCAGGGGCATTGCTTGAATCTCCTCTGTGAGCGGTTATGCTTGCGCGCGTTGGATACAGTATGTGCAATGATACCTTTCCTCTTATAGCCATATAGATGTAACCGACATCGAGCACAAGACTTATAACAATCAGTATAATCATCGAAGCATTGTTTCGTATTCTGATTTTCCTGCTATCACGCTTGCCCTTACGTCTTTCAACAACCTTCTTGAATTCCGCATCGGTATCCTCATCGATAACATCATAAAATCTACTGCATATATATGAATAGATAACCGGCATTGTAATTAGGTTTAACACAAGATATACAAATGCAAATATTATCTCAAAGGACATATTCAGGAAGAACCTTGCCCTCTTCCAGCTCACAAGTTTTTTCGTAATTGCAACAATCAGCATCGAAAATGCACTACCAAACAGGAAGAACAATAATGTAAAGACTATATTCCATATAAGAACACCGCCTATAACCTGCCATATTTTCTTTCTCTTTAACCCCTTTACCTTCTGTACTGCCTTATTGTAATCCATGCCGTACAGCGTAAAATAATTAAATGCATATATTCTTCTCATAGCCACGAAACAAAGAAGTACATAGAGTACTATTATAATAGTCATGGCTATTACATTTCGTCTGATAAAGACAGTCAGGAACTCCGGCAGCTTATTTATAATAAGAGTTCCGGATAATATCGTGGTATAGGTAAATGGATACAGAAACAGAGCATATAAGAAAAGTCCGAAATTCTTTGGATTGATTATCCTTAATGCATTCCTTGTACCTTGTACAAGCATGGTAAGCGGATTTGTCTTCTCCTCTCTGTGCGAAGCCTCCAAAGCATATATTACACCTGACACATTCAATATTACAAACACCAGGATAACCAATATAACAGCCAATATGCATAAGTAAGTGGTCGGTGCCATGAAGTACTTCTTCACCGTGTTCGATATAAGATAATTTATACCCGCAAGCTTAACCGACAGGTTAAGTATAGCATATATAATGGGTGCAGCCAAAGCCGAAGACACCAGCTTATATATAATCTCAAACGCAATAATGGAGGAACGATTATAGTCAAAAAGCTTTAGTCCTCTTTTTATCGACTTCATAATCATCCCTCCATTCTTTAAATATCATAATCTATAATAGCATCATTGCATCGCCGAACGAGAAGAATCTATACTCCTCCTCCACCGCAAGCTTATACGCATCCAGCACCTTTTCCCTGTCATAAAATGCAGAGACAAGCATAAGCAAAGTTGACTCCGGCAGATGAAAATTAGTTATAAGGCTGTCGATAACCTTAAAGCGATATCCCGGATATATAAATATATCTGTCCAACCACTGCAGGCTCTTACTACCCCATTTTCATCAGCCACTGTCTCCAAGGTTCTGGTACTCGTTGTTCCGACAGATATAACTCTCTTTCCGGCACGCTTGGCGGCATTTATCGTCTGTGCTGCTGCTTCATCTATCATGTAGAACTCACTGTGCATATGATGCTCAAGTATGTCATCAACCTTAACAGGTCTGAAGGTACCCAAACCTACATGCAGGGTTACACGCGCAATCCTAACACCTTTTTCTTCCAAGCTGTCTAAAAGCTCCTGAGTAAAATGAAGTCCTGCCGTAGGTGCTGCTGCCGAACCGGTATGCTTCGCATACACTGTCTGATATCTGTTCTTATCCTCCAGGCGATGTGTGATATAAGGCGGAAGCGGCATCTGTCCAAGCTCATCCAAGACCTCCTCAAATATTCCCTCGTAGGAAAATCTGATAAGTCTGTTTCCCTCGTCCACTACATCTATAACCTCTCCGATAAGCTTACCGTCACCGAAGCTTATAACCGCACCGGGTCTTGCCTTCTTGCCGGGCTTAACTAAGGTTTCCCATGTTTTATCATCATGTCGCTTAAGGAGAAGAACCTCTATCGCTGCTCCCGTATCCTCCTTAACACCCATAAGCCTGGCCGGCATAACCTTGGTATCATTTATAACCAGACAATCGCCCGGATTGATATAATCAATTATATCCGAAAAAACCTTGTGTTGGATAGTATCATTTTTTCTATCAATAACCATAAGCTTAGAATCACTTCTCTTAAGAAGCGGGTCCTGTGCTATAAGTCTCTCCGGTAAATCATAATTAAAATCACTTAAGTGCATAATTAACCTCTAATTTCGATTCCCAGCTTACTGAGCTCTTTTAATATCTTATCGGTAATTGCAGTAACCTCTGCGCTCTCTAGGTTTCTGTCCTTAGCTCTAAATGTCATGGTGTAAGCTACTGACTTCTTGCCCTCAGCAACCTGATCGCCTTCATATACATCAAAGAGCTTGTAGCTCTCAAGAAGCTTTCCGCCACACTTCTTGATAACTGCCTCTATCTGACCTACAAATACAGACTTGTCACAGACAAGACTTAAATCTCTTGTAACACCAGGGAATTTAGCGATACCCTCGTACTTTCTGTCAAATGTGGAAAGCATAACTACAGTAGCCATATCAAGAACTGCCACATAAACCTCAGCCTTGATTGAATAGTTGTCGCCAACCTCCGGATGAATCTGTCCTATATATCCAACCTCAAGGTTGCCCTTCATAATCTTAGCCTGTCTGCCCGGATGAAGATAAGGTATATCAGAATTTGGAACATAGCTTACTTCCTGTCCGAATCCAAGCTTCTCAAAAAGCTCCTCAAGTACACCCTTCATATCGAAGAAGTCACCCTTGCCATACATTCCCATAGCAAGCTTAAGCTGCTCATCAGGTAACTCTGTTAGAGGAAGCTGCTTTGGAATATATACATTTGCTATCTCATATAATCTGGCTTCCTTATTTCTTCTGTTGTAATTTGTCGCAAGTGAAGTAAGTAATCCATTGAGCGGAAGAGTTCTCATAATAGAGTAATCCTCTCCAAGCGGATTTGCTATCTGGATTGCATTTCTAAGCTCTGAATCAGCAGGAATCAGTAGCTTATCAAATACCTTAGGACTCTCGAACGAATAACACATACCGCCTGAGAAACCATTGCTCTCACAAATAGTTCTAACTACGTCTGCAATTCTATCTTCATAGCTCTTCTTGCCAGCAGTCGCTTCACCATGAGGAAGAGTTGTAGGTATATTGTCATAACCATAGAATCTGGCAACCTCTTCTGCAAGGTCAGCCATACACTTAAGATCCTGACGGAATGTAGGAATTGTCAGACTATTTGTCTTCTCATCATACTTGAGCTCAAGTCTCTTGAAGTATTCAAGCATCTGTGCCTCAGGTATGTCTGTACCGAGGAGACGATTCATCTTGTCAGGCTCGAATGGAAGTACAAGTTCGTTAACAGGATTTGGATATATATCAATAACTCCGTCAACAACCTTACCACAGTCAAGCTCCTCTATAAGCTGACATGCTCTGTTTATAGCCTCTATAGCAAGATTTGGATCAAGTCCCTTTGTGAACTTGAATGCTGCATCAGTTGCAAGACCAAGTCTCTTTGATGCAAGTCTGATATTGGTACCATCGAAGCAGGCAGCCTCGAATACAAGAGTCTTAATATCGTCTGTTACCATAGAGTTTGCTCCACCCATGATACCTGCGATACCGATTTCCTTCTCACCGTCACATATCATAAGAACATCCTTATCCAGAGTTCTCTCCTGACCGTCCAAGGTAACGAATTTCTCTCCATCCTCCGCACGTTTAACAACTATCTTTCTGCCTGCTATAGTCTCAAGGTCAAATGCATGCATAGGCTGTCCATACTCTTCCATAACATAGTTTGTTATGTCAACCAAGTTGTTGATTGAACGGATGCCCTGAGCTGCAAGTCTCTCTCTCATCCACTTTGGAGAAGGACCAATCTTAAGGTCTGTTACGACCCTTGCACAGTAACGAGGGCAAAGATCTGTATCCTTAACCTCTACGCTGATATAATCATTTACATTTCCGCCTGAGCCCTTAACAGTCACAACAGGAGGAACAAACTTCTTATCAAAGGTTGCAGCAACCTCTCTTGCCATACCAATCATAGAGAAGCAGTCAACTCTGTTAGAAGTAATCTCGTACTCTACTACTGCATCATTAAGTCCAAGAGCAGCTACCGCATCATCACCCGGCTTTACTCCTGAAGCCTCAGGGAATACATATACTCCATCCTCAGGTGCTTCCGGATAGAAATCTCTGCTGGAACCGAGCTCCTCGATTCCGCACATCATACCATTTGATTCTACTCCTCTAAGCTTACCCTTCTTAATCTTGATACCATCAGGATACTCATTTGAATCTCCGTGAGCAGAGGCAACCTTACCACCGTCAAGAACTACAGGGATAACATCTCCCTCTTTTACATTTTTGGCACCTGTTACTATCTGAATAGTCTCTGCTCCGATATTTACCTGACATACAACAAGCTTGTCTGCATCAGGATGCTTGTCTATCTTCTCTATCCTTCCTACTACTATCTTCTCCAGATTCTTGTCCTTACATTCAAAGCTTTCAACATGTGAACCCGAAAGTATCATACTATCTACAAAATCTCTGATATCACAATCAAGATCCGGAACATATACTTTAATCCATGAAATCGGTGTATTCATAAATCTAATTCCTTTCTAATAAATCAATATATAAACTCGCATTATGTTCTATATAAATTAGAACTGCTGTAAAAATCTTGTATCATTCTCATAAAGAAGACGCATATCATCTATCTCATACTTAAGCAGGGTGATTCTCTCCAAGCCAATACCGAACGCGAAGCCCGAATACTCATTTGGATCTATGCCACACATCTCAAGCACGTGAGGGTGAACCATACCACAACCAAGTATCTCTATCCAACCGCTTCCCTTACATACTCGGCATCCCTTACCACCACATTTAAAGCATGTGATATCAACCTCTGCAGAAGGCTCTGTAAATGGGAAATGATGTGGTCTAAACTTAGTCTTGGTATTCTCACCGAAGAACTCTCTGGCCCACTGGTCAAGTGTACCCTTCAAATCTGCCATAGTAATATTCTTATCGATAACCAAGCCCTCTACCTGATGGAACGAAGGCGAATGGGTTGCATCAACCTCATCAGAACGGAAAACCCTACCCGGTGACAAAATACGGATAGGGAGCTTGCCCTGCTCCATAATTCTGGCCTGTACAGGTGAAGTCTGTGTTCTAAGCAATATATCCTTTGTGATATAGAAGGTATCCTGCTCATCCTTAGCCGGATGATTTGCAGGTATATTAAGTAACTCGAAATTGTACTTGTCATACTCAATCTCAGGGCCTGATACTATCTCATATCCCATACCGATAAATACTCTCTCAAGATCCTCAAGCGCTATCTGGTTTGGATGTCTGTGTCCGTCAATCTTCTTGACACCCGGAAGAGTAACATCTATGGTCTCCCTCTTCATCTTCTCTGCTCTTGCGGCACTGTTTATCGCCTTAAGCTTCTCTTCGATTTTCTCTTCAATTGCCTGTCTTGCCTCATTTACCATCTGACCTACCTTAGGTCTCTCCTCGGCTGCAACATCCTTCATGCTCTTCAAAACCTGAGTAAGCTCACCCTTTTTTCCGAGTATGGCAACCTTGATTTCGTTGATAACCGCAGCATCAGTTGCCTCTGCAATCTTCGTAAGTGCGGCGTCCTTTATGCTTTCCAGCATTTCCTTCATCTTATATTCCTCCATCTTAAAAATTTATGAAATAAATAAAAAAGCGAACTTTAGCTTCAGCTAGGGACGAAGCTAAAATTCGCGGTACCACCCTAATTCGATAAAAAATATCGCACTCAAATTGTGTAACGTACAATAGACGCCGATTCCTACTAACACAATAAAGAATTCAAAATCGGAGCTCCGGTGTGAAAATCAGTCTGCACCACATAATTGAGGCTTCCAGCCAATGACCTCAAATCTCTGATATGCTTATGCGCATTCCTTGTTGCACCATCAATGCCTTTGTTAAATTTACCCTATTATTCTATATAGTTGGTTTGTATATGTCAAGGGATTTCTGCAATGTTAACAGATGTTAACAGAACGCTTCCAAGAGTAGAAAAATATTTCATTACGGGACCTTCATCACGTCACAACCACATAATATACATTCAAAAATACGCTCCGTTTTCTATTCGGTTCGCGCGCCTATTTACCAGCAGTCGCCCAAACTCGCCCCAAAGGGGCTCAAACATAAGGTAAGTCACATAGCTACGCTATGCGACAGGTCGGATACCTGTATGCAAATACAGGCTACGCCTGTATCACAGGTATCCTCAAACATGGGCTTTGTGCTGGTAGCTAGCGCAAACCTCATAACGAAATACTCGCTATCATTTTTTCATTGTATATTATGTGGTTGTGACTATTTATGAAGGTAATTGAATTTTTCTACTCTCGGAAGCTGTTTATGGATAAATTTCATTTACTTAAGATATAATTTCATATCTCCATATAGATTATCAGCTATTATTTATGTATATACGAATAATAGGGTATATTCGG
>CAMALN010000051.1 GCA_945836565.1 uncultured Lachnospiraceae bacterium | reverse complement strand
ATTATTTATAAACAAGGAGGGGTACTATGTTTCAGGTAAACAATTTTTATGACAACAAAAATATGCTTTGTATAGGTCAGATGGGTCAGTTCAAGATTTTTGAGCATCAGAAGGATTTGTCTGTATCAGAATGGAATGCGGAGACAGCATACTATTCAGCAGCAATGAACGTAAAGAGAAGACAGGTGCTTGTCGAGCTCAACAATACAGCTGCTACCATTCAGGCAGGTGCTATGCAGTGGGCTCTTGGAAATGTAAGCATGACAACCGGTGTTAAGGCTGGCAATTTTCTAGGAAAAGCACTAGGTGCAGCCGTTACAGGCGAGACTATGGCTAAGCCTACATATCAGGGTCAGGGACTCTTGATGCTTGAGCCAACATACAGGCATATTATTATGCTGGATGTTGCACAATGGGGACAGATAGTACTGGAGGACGGACTTTTTCTTGCCTGTGATGCAAATCTTGAGCAGAAGGTTACATCAAGAAAGAATGTTTCTTCAGCAGTGCTTGGCGGAGAGGGCTTATTTAACCTTAGTCTTACAGGACAGGGTATAGTCGTTCTTGAAAGTCCGGTTCCACAGCAGGAGCTTATCATGTTCAATCTTCAGAATGATGAGGTAAGGATAGACGGAAGCATGGCTATTGCATGGTCAGGAAGTCTTGACTTTACAGTAGAGACAGCTACAAAGGGCTTGATTAATTCGGCTATCTCTAAGGAAGGTCTCGTAAATGTATATAGAGGAACCGGAAGTATATTGATGGCACCGACTGCAAAGTAAAGAGTTGGATAAGACTTACAATTTGTAGGAGGTGGATTATGGTACAACAGAATTTATTAAATGGTCAGAATGCATATGTAAAGAGCGAGCTTGATGGTATGCAGGTTATAGAATATGCAAGAGATATGAGTGTAAGCTCATATACATCTAAGATGGAATACTTTATGGCAGCTATGAATGTCAATAAACGACAGGTATTGCTCAATCTTAGCGGAAACAGCTATACCATACAGGCAGGAGCAATGCAATGGACCACAGGTCAGGTGGGGATGCAGACAGGAGTTACCGGAGTAGGTAATTTCCTCGGCAAGATGGTGTCTTCTGCGGTTACAAAGGAGAGTGCAGTAAAGCCTGTGTATTCCGGATATGGACAGATGATGCTCGAACCAACCTACAGACATATCTTACTTACGGATGTTTCAGACTGGGGCGGAAGTATTGTACTAGATGATGGTTTATTCCTTGCCTGCAGCAGCAATCTGCAACAGAAGGTTGTCGCAAGAAGCAATGTATCATCTGCTGTGTTCGGAGGCGAGGGATTATTTAACCTGAGTCTTATGGGTAATGGTGTACTGGCACTTGAGAGTATAGTACCAATGGAGGAAATTATCGAGATTAATCTCCAGAATGATACTATGAAAATAGATGGGAATATGGCTATAGCATGGTCGGGAAGCCTTGACTTTACTACAGAGACTGCAACTAAGGGCCTTATTAATTCAGCGATATCTAAGGAAGGACTGGTAAATGTATATAGAGGAACCGGCCGAATCTGGATGGCACCTGTGTTTACAGGTAAATCAGCGGGAAGTCAAAGCTTAGGAGAGAAGGCATCAGGAGAGGAAACTGCTTCAGCAGGACAGACCGGTACAAAAGCAGGTGCAAACAGTACTATAAACAAGATGGAAAAGGTTGGAAAGCTTCTTGATTTATTCAATGGATAAGTTAAAGCATCAAGTGTAAACTATATATTGAAAAGTAAAAAATGCTGTGTTACAATACGATAGTTTGAAAAAGTATTGTAGCACAGCGTTTTGCGTACATGATTGCGTTGGGAAAAGAGGTTTATTATGAGAATCGCAAGAGAAGATGTAAGAAACATAGCTATTATTGCCCATGTAGACCATGGCAAGACTACACTTGTTGATGAGCTTTTGAAGCAGAGTGGTGTTTTCAGAGAAAATCAGGAGGTAGCCGAAAGAGTCATGGACTCTAATGATATCGAGAGGGAGAGAGGAATAACTATACTCTCTAAGAATACTGCGGTGTCTTATAATGGCGTGAAGATAAATATTATAGATACACCGGGACACGCCGACTTCGGAGGCGAGGTTGAACGTGTACTCAAGATGGTAAATGGAGTAATTCTTGTTGTAGATGCTTTCGAGGGTGCGATGCCTCAGACAAAGTTCGTATTGAAGAAGGCGCTTGAGCTTGATTTGAATGTTATCGTATGTGTAAATAAGATAGACAGACCGGAAGCCAGACCTGAGGAGGTAGAAGAGGAGGTTCTTGAGCTTTTGCTTGAGCTTGATGCAAATGAGGAGCAGCTTGACTGTCCATTTGTATATGCTTCTGCAAAGGAGGGTATAGCTTCACTTTCTCCTGACGAACCGGGAACAGACATGAAGCCTCTTTTCGAGACTATATTAAAATATATTCCTGCACCGGAGGGCGATCCTGATGAGAGCACTCAGGTTCTCATAAGTACTATCGATTATAATGAGTATGTAGGACGTATCGGTGTAGGTAAGGTTGATAATGGTACGCTTAAGCTTAATCAGGAGTGTGTACTTGTAAATCATCACGAGCCGGACAAAAAGGTAAAGGTAAAGATAGGTAAGCTTTATGAGTTCGAGGGACTTAATAAGGTAGAGGTAAATGAGGCAACCATTGGTTCAATTGTTGCCATCTCAGGTATAGCTGACCTTAAGATAGGTGATACTATTTGTTCACCGGAAAATCCTGTTGCGATTCCTTTCCAGAAGATTTCGGAGCCTACAATTGCTATGCATTTTATGGTAAATGATTCACCGCTTGCAGGCAAGGAAGGAAAATATGTAACCTCAAGACATATCAGAGACAGACTTTTCAGAGAGCTTAATACAGATGTTTCTCTTAGGGTTGAGGAAACAGACACAACAGAAAGCTTCAAGGTTTCAGGCAGAGGAGAGCTTCATCTTTCGGTTCTTATAGAGAATATGAGACGTGAGGGCTATGAATTTGCAGTTAGTAAGGCTGAGGTAATATATAAGGAAGACGAGAAGGGCAGAAAGCTCGAGCCTTTTGAAATCGCTGTAATAGATGTACCGGACGAATTCTCAGGTACAGTAATTAATATGCTTAATAACCGTAAGGGTGAGCTTCAGGGTATGGCACCTACAGGAAACGGCACGACAAGACTTGAATTCTCTATTCCGTCACGTGGTCTTATAGGCTTTAGAGGTGATTTTCTTACAGCCACAAAAGGTAATGGTGTATTGAATACAATATTTGACGGTTACGATTTGTACAAGGGTGACATGATGTACAGAAGTCAGGGCTCTCTTATAGCATATGAATCAGGTGAGTCTATAACCTATGGTTTGTTCAATGCACAGGAGAGAGGAACACTCTTCATCGGACCTGGTGAGCAGGTATATGGAGGTATGGTTGTAGGTCAGTGTGGAAGACCTGAGGATATTGAGGTAAACGTATGTAAGAAGAAGCAGCTTACCAATACACGTGCTTCCGGCTCCGACGAAGCACTTAAGCTTACTCCACCTAAGATACTTAGTCTTGAGCAGGCGCTTGACTTCATTGATACTGATGAGCTTCTTGAGGTAACCCCAAAATCACTTAGAATCAGAAAGAAGATTCTTGATCCTACTCTTCGTATGAGAGCAAAGCGCGCTATGCAGACAAATTAATATATAAAAACACAGCTTGTAATTTTTTATACAAGCTGTGTTTTTTGTTGGAAATAATAATAAATAGTGATATAATTTCTCTAACTAGGGGTTAGCATTATTGAATAGTGTTATATATGTAAGTATAAGGAGAGACTATGAGAAATTTAACTATGCTTATGGACTATTATGAGCTGACCATGTCAAACGGATATTTTGTAAAGGGATTCAAGGACAAGGTGGTTGTGTTTGATATGTTTTACAGAAAAAATCCTGATGACGGAGGGTTTGTGGTGTCTGCCGGGTTAGAGCAGCTTATTGATTATATATGTGATATGCGTTTTAATGAGGATGATATAGCATATCTACGAAGTAAAGGACAGTTTGATGAGGGATTTTTGGAGTATCTGGCTGATTTTAGGTTTACGGGAAGCATAGATGCCTTGCCAGAGGGAACGATATGTTATCCGAATACTCCGTTGGTAACTGTAACAGCACCTATAATAGAGGCACAGCTTATAGAGACGATGCTTTTGCTTACAATTAATTTCCAATCATTGATTGCAACGAAGGCATGTCGTATATGCAGGGCTGCCGGTGATGCCGGTTCGATTGTGATGGAGTTCGGAGCCAGAAGAGCGCATGGAGCAGATGCGGCTGTACTAGGTGCAAGAGCAGCATATATCGGTGGTGTAGGTGCTACTGCTACGGTTATGACTGATGAATTATATGGCGTACCTGCTGTTGGCACCATGGCACACAGCTGGATACAGTTTTTTGACAGTGAATATGAAGCATTCAAGGCCTATGCGGAGGTTTATCCTGACAGCTGCACACTTCTTATTGATACCTATGATATCATGAAAAGTGGTGCGGTAAATGCCATAAGGGTTGCCAAAGAAGTACTTGAACCTATGGGTAAGCGACTTAAGGGTGTAAGAATAGACAGTGGAGATCTGGCATATTTTTCTAAAAAGCTTAGAAAGCTCTTCGACGAGAATGATATGAAGGATTGTAAGATAATAGTTTCAAACAGTATCGATGAATTCCTTATAAAGTCTTTGCAAAAGCAGGGGGCAAAGATTGATTCATACGGTGTAGGAGAGCGAATGATTACCTCGAAATCTGATCCTGTATTTGGAGGAGTGTATAAGCTTGTGGCTGTTATGAATGAAAATGGTGATTTTCTACCTAGAATAAAGATATCTGAGAATATGGAGAAGATAACAAATCCGGGAAGGAAGAAGCTTTGGCGTATATACAGCAGGGAAACCGGATATGCATTGGCTGATCTGATTACTATGTATGATGAAGAGGTAGATGATACCAAGCCGTACAGGTTTATCAATCCTGAGAAGCCTTGGAAGAATATGCAGTATGACAATTTTATTGCAAAGGAGCTTAAGCAGCCAATATTTAAGGATGGAAAATTGGTATATGATAAGCCTAAGCTTGATGACATAAAAGCATATGTAGCCTATCAGCTTGAGCACAATGTATGGGAGGAAGAGCAGAGATTTGAAAACCCACATGTGCACTATGTTGATTTGTCGCCGGAATTATATAATATAAAAAAGAAGATGCTTGAGGAAAATGCAAAATAGCTAGATATGGAGATAATTATGGATTCAACGATGAGAAGATTTGATACCAGAACACAATATTATAAGTACGAGACTATAAGAGAGGTTGCAAGACTGGCATGGGAAGACAAGCTTGTGGAGCATATATTGGATATTCCTGAGAAGCTTGTTCCCGGCAAAAAGCCTACTACCAGATGCTGTGTATATATGGAAAGGGCTGTTGTAGGTGAGAGAGTTAAGCTTGCAATGGGTGGAGATAAGGAAAATCCCAATATTATAGAGGTTATGGAGATAGCCTGTGACGAATGTCCTGTAGGCGGATATAAGGTTACGGGTATGTGTAGAGGATGTCTTGCACACAGATGTGCCGATGCGTGTAAGTTTGGTGCAATTACTATTGATTCACATCAAAAGGCTGTTATAGACAGGACAAAATGTAAATCATGCGGTGCATGTGCCAAAGTATGTCCGTACAGTGCAATCCAGAACTATGTAAGACCATGCCAGAAGGCTTGTAAGGTTGATGCCATATCCATGAATGAGGATTTGGCTGCAAAGATAGATAATGATAAATGTATATCCTGCGGTGCCTGCATGTATCAGTGTCCGTTTGGTGCAATAAGTGAGAAGTCTTACATATTGGATATAATCAATATACTTAAAGGCAGTGAGGGTGGTAAGAACTATAAAACTTATGCGGCCATAGCACCTGCAATTGCGTCACAGTTTAACTATGTAAAACTTGGACAGGTTGTGGCAGGACTTAAAAAGCTCGGTTTTGATGAGGTTGTAGAGGTTGCATTGGGAGCAGATATTACAACCTGGAAGGAGACAGAGGAGCTTCTTGAAAAGGATTTTATGACGAGCTCGTGCTGTCCGGCCTTTGTAGATTACGTTCATAAAGCTTTTCCGGATCTCACAGAGTATGTATCACATACTTTATCGCCGATGGGTTCCATAGGTGTCTTAGTAAAGGAAGCAGATCCGACTGCAAAGATTATATTTATAGGACCTTGTACTGCTAAGAAGATGGAGATAAAGAAGGATACTATAAGTCCTTATATAGATAGCGCAATGACCTTTGAAGAGCTTCAGGCACTTTTTGATAGCAGGGATATAGATTTAACGGTGCTTGATGAGGAGACGCTTGAAGAGGCATCATATTTTGGACGTATCTTTGCTCATTCCGGTGGTCTTACTGCAGCAGTAAAGCAGGGACTTTCAGAGATGGGTTCAGATAAGGAAGTAAAGGCTGTTTTGTGCGATGGTATAGAAGAATGTAAGATTGCATTGCTTAAGCTTAGGAAGAATCTTCTGGATGGTAATTTTATAGAAGGTATGGCCTGTCAGGGAGGCTGTATAAGCGGAAACGGCTGTCTTACTCATATGGCTAAGAGCAGGATGGATATTGAGAATTATGGTAAGCAATCACCAAACAAGACTATATCCGATGCGCTCAAAAAGCTTAAATAAAATTAAGGGGGTTATTAAATGAAGAGCTTAAAAAGAAGTATGGCATATCTGCTTGTAGCAGTTATGACAGTTGTTACCGTCTTTGGCGTGTGCATCAATGAAAGTAAGGTTAGTGCTGCCGGTGCTACGCCTGTAGAGCAGCATGGTAAGCTTTCGGTAAAGGGAACTGACCTTGTAGACAAAAATGGAGACAAATTCCAGATTAGGGGAGTAAGCACTCACGGTTTGCAATGGTTTAATCAGTACAATAACAAGGAAGCATACAGGACACTTAGAGATGACTGGGGAGCAAACTGTATAAGACTTGCCATGTATGTCGAAGAAGGCGGTTATATGAGCAACAAAAGCTCTATGAAGCAGGGGGTTAATGATGGTGTTGCATACGCAACTGACCTTGGTATGTATGCCATTATTGATTGGCATATCTTAAATGGTAATACAGCAAATCCCAAGAATTATACTTCGGAAGCAAAAACCTTCTTTGCTGAAATGGCTAATAAATATAAGGATTATGATAATGTTATCTATGAGATATGTAATGAGCCAAATGGATGTAGCTGGGATGATATAAAGAGCTATTCTGTAGAGGTTATCAAGACTATAAGAACCTATGACACCGATGCGATAATTATTGTCGGTACACCAACCTGGTCGCAGCTTGGCAGTCAGGGACATACATATGAGCCTTGTGAGAATCCAATTACAGGCTATAGCAATATTATGTATGCATTTCATTTCTATGCATCGGATAATGCTCATAATCAATGGCTGACGAAAAAAATAGAAACAGCAGTTACAAAATATAATATACCTGTATTTGTGTCCGAGTTTGGTTTGTCGGAGGCTGATGGAAATGGAAATGTTGATTTAACGAAGTCCAAAGAGTGGCTGGATAGATGTGACAAATATAATGTAAGCTATTGTGTGTGGAGTCTTAGCAATGATTGGAGAAGTTCCTCGCTCATAAAAAACAGCTGTAACAAGACCAGTGATTGGAGTACATCAGAGCTTACTACAGCAGGTAACTTTATAAGGGATTGGTATAGAGCAAAGGCTGATAATGAGCCGGGTTCCAGTGCCGGAAATCCGGAAGTTACTAATATGGCAAAGGATGTAACGCTTAATTATACTACACATGTTCAAAATATCGGTTGGCAGGACTGGGTAAAGGTTGCCGGTGCCGAAAGCGATATTTGCTCTATGGCCGGTACATCAGGCAGAGGCTTAAGACTTGAGGGTATCAAAATCAAAGTATCCGGCCCGTCAAATCTTGGTATAAGATATAAAACACATGTACAAAATGATGGCTGGCAGGATTGGAAGTATGATGGCGATATGAGCGGAACAAGCGGACGCTCACTTAGACTTGAAGCTATTAAAATTGAACTTACAGGTGAAGATAAAGATAAATATGATGTATATTACAGAGTGCATGCACAAAGCTATGGTTGGCTTGATTGGGCAAAGAATGGTCAGGCAGCAGGCTCGGAAGGATATTCAAAGAGACTTGAGGCAATAAATATTGCTATTATTCCAAAGAATACTACTTCGAATATCAGTACAACTAATTCATTTGTTACACCATATAATGGACTTGTGAATTATTCTACACACGTGCAAAAAATTGGCTGGCAGGGCTTTGTAAGTGATGGTATAACATCAGGTACCGTAGGACGTTCTTATAGACTTGAAGGAATAAAAATACGACTTAATCATACAATACCTGGTGGTATCAGATATAAGACACATGTACAAAATATTGGATGGCAAAATTGGTCTTATGATGGTGCAATGAGCGGTACCAGCGGACGTTCACTTCGACTTGAGGCAATTATGATTGAGCTTACAGGCGCTGCACAGGATATGTATGATGTATATTACAGAGTTCATGTTCAGAATTTAGGCTGGCTTGACTGGGCAAAGAATGGTGAGATGTCGGGTACCTCCGGCATGTCATATAGACTGGAGGGAATAGAGATAAAATTGGTTCCTAAGAATTCTGCTGCACCGGGAAATACAGCTAAACCATATTGGATAAAATAACCAATGTAATACTTATGTAAAATTGAATAAATTATCTCGCGAATGTAAATCCTTTACAGTATAGAGTACT
>CAMALN010000050.1 GCA_945836565.1 uncultured Lachnospiraceae bacterium | reverse complement strand
TATATATTCTGCTGAGGAGCTTGCGGAGGCAGTTGCTTCGCAGTATTTCAGTGTAAAGTAAAATATCATATATATGTATGCAATATTTGTAATGTAGCTATGTATGTGATGATAGAAGGAAGTCGGTTTGCCAGCTTCCTTTTTTTGATATTAAAAAAGAGTTAATGAAGTCTTAAGTCAAATCGCTTGTTTATGGCTTGACAACTATGTTATATTATACATTGGTGTATTGTAGACAGACAAAGGGATGCGCCGGGGAGATGATTGTTGTGTTTGAAATAAAAGACAGAATAATAGGAAAAGGTATGCCTAAGATATGTGTGCCGGTTATGGCGGCAGATGAAGAAACGTTGGATAAACGAATAGAGGCTGTACTTGGCATATCAAAGGAAGCTTATGACTGCATAGATATAATTGAATTTCGTGGTGATTTTTTCGAGGGCTTAAGCGACATGGAAAGAATTACCGGGGCATTAAATAAGCTTTCGGAGAAGTTGTATGATAAAATAATCCTGTTTACTATAAGAAGCAAAGGAGAGGGCGGAGAGCAGCTTTCGTTTGATAAACCGGATATAAATGCTATAAATCGTTTTGTCATAGAACATAAGCTTGCAGACATGGTGGATATAGAGCTTGGCTCAGGCGATGAAATTGTATCCGGCTTATGTGAAGCAGCAAAGGCTTCGGGAGTGAAGACAATTATATCAAATCATGACTTCTACGCTACACCTGATACGGATGAGATGATAGACCGGCTTGTAAGGATGGAAAGGCTTGGCGGAGATATAGCTAAGCTTGCAGTTATGCCAAATGACAGACAGGATGTGATAAGACTTCTTATGGCAACTGAGGAAGCAAGTCGCACGCTGAATATACCGGTGGTATCTATGTCGATGGGAAAGCTTGGTGCTGTAAGCCGTATAACCGGACAGGCATTTGGCAGTGCTATTACGTTTTCAAGCGTAAATGAGGCATCTGCTCCGGGACAGATACCGATAGAATATATGAAAACAGCTCTTTGGACTATTGATGCGTATTGTTGTGAATAAGACAGAATTCGGAGGTGTTTAAAGATATGATAACAAAGAAAAAACGACTGTGCGGATTACTGGTGGCATTATGCATGACATTTACAGTTGTGTGTGGTGGCTTAAGTATAGAAGAAAAAAGTGTATGTGCACAAAATGATACTGTGAAGGCGGTATGGTTTTCGTACATAGATATGCAGAAGCTTTTGCAGGATAAATCAAAGGAACAGTTTACGGCAGAATTTACAAAGGTATGCGATACAATAATTGAGAACAATTGCAACGCCATATATGCACATGTCAGAGCGTTTTCTGATGCAATGTATCCATCGGAGTATTTTCCGTGGTCGATGTACATAAGCTCCCAGGGGAAGGCTTTGGATTATGACCCGCTTGCGCTTATGATAGAGATAGCGCACAGCAAGGGAATAGCTTTTCATGCTTGGTTCAATCCATATAGAATATCGATATCTACATATAAGACACAAAAGCTTTTGGAGGGAAGCTATACAGCGAGCCAGCAGAAGTATTTTGATGATTGGAATAAAAAGGGTTATATTACAGCTAAAAGCTATAATGGAAATGACTGCCTGTTCTTTGAGCCGGGAAATGAAGGCGCGAGACAGCTTATCGTGGACGGTGTCAAAGAGGTTGTGGCAAAGTATGATGTAGACGGAGTAATCTTCGACGATTATTTCTATGTATGGGATTATTCAAATCCGGAAAATGCAGGGGCTGAAATGACTGCCAGACAGCAGAACGTAAATAAGCTTGTATCAGCAGTGTATGCAGCAGTTAAAGAGACGGATTCAAATGCTACATTTGGTATAAGCCCTGAGGGAAATATCTCGAATGCGAAAAGGCAGGGCTGTGACCTTGACACCTGGCTTAGTGAGACAGGATACATAGACTATATAGCACCACAGCTATATTGGACAGATAGCTATGAGACATCAAATGGTCGAGTAACTATGTTTACCAACAGGCTGAACAGCTGGCTTTCATTGGTGAAGAATGGTGTGGCTGTATACCCGGCATTGGGCTTATACAGAGCAGGTACAGAGTCAACCACTGATAAGGGATGGATGGAAAGCTCGATGAATCTTAAGAAGCAGTGGGAGAAGGCAAAAGCGCTTGGCTGTGGAGGATACAGCTTATTCTCGTACAGCGATATGCTTTCAGCATCCGGCAAAGCAGAGCTGGCATATTTGAATAATAAATGTCAGGCAGGTGTAGTATACCAGCCGCATATTCAAAGCATCGGTTGGGCAGAGCCGGTAGGTGACGGTGCTACTGCAGGAACTGTTGGCAGAAGTCTTAGACTCGAAACTATCAGAATAAATGTAAACAGTGATTTGGCAGGCTCTGTTGAATACAGAACCCATGTGCAGAGCATCGGCTGGACGGATTGGGTAAGTGATGGTGCAGATTCCGGAACCACGGGAAGGAGTCTTAGACTTGAAGCTCTGGAGATAAGGCTTACCGGTGAGCTCGCAGAGCACTACGATATATATTACAGAGTGCATGCACAAAAATATGGCTGGCTTGATTGGGCGAAAAATGGTATAACAGCGGGAACCACCGGAAAAGGCTTGCGGCTTGAGGCATTTGAGATAGTATTGGTTGATAAAGGGCAGAATCCACCTGGAGCAACAGCTACACCTTGTGTAGAAACCCTGATAAAGTACAGGACGCATGTACAGAAGGATGGCTGGCAGTCCTATGTAAGTGACGGTGAGCTGTCGGGAACGAGCGGAAGGAGTCTTCGCCTTGAGGCGCTTAATGTAGCACTTGTGAATCCGAAATATGACGGTGGCATAAGATACAGCGTACACTGTCAGAGCATAGGCTGGATGGACTGGGTCGAGAACGGAGAGCTGTCGGGAACACAAGGACGTTCCTTGAGGCTTGAGGCGGCAAAGCTGGAGCTGACCGGCGAGATGGCAGAGCATTATGATGTATATTACCGGGTGCACTGTCAGAATATCGGCTGGATGGACTGGGTTAAGAACGGCGAGGTAGCAGGCACTTCGGGTAAATCGCTTAGACTTGAGGCAATTGAGATAAAGCTTGTGCCAAAGCAGTAATTGATGTAAACTAAAGAGATACGGATTAATATACTAATATAAATACATGAAAGAGGCGGTAATAATGAAGAAGACAACACGTGCGATAATATCTTATATTATGGCGGTTGCGATTGTGTTAGGATGTATTACCTGTACACAGTTAGGACAGATAAATGTAGAGGCAAAGGAAGGGAAATGGGTAGTAACTCTTGATCCCGGTCATGGCGGATCTGATGGTGGAGCCACAAGAGGTGGAATAAACGAGAAGGACCTTAATCTTAAAATAGCGAAGTATTGTAAGGAATATATAGAAAATAATACAACCAATATAGTTGTAAGAATGACAAGAGAAAATGACAAATATGTTGGGCTATATGACAGAGCACCATTGGCGAGAAGCTATGGCTCGGATTTGCTTGTAAGCATACACAACAATTCAAGTACGAATACAAGCACCCATGGAGCGGAGGTTATCATCCCAAGACATTTTTATAATGCTGAGATGAAGGTGTTTGGTGAAGACGTATTAAATAATATTACTGCATCAACAGGAATAGCGAAGAGAAAGGTATACACAAGAGATTGTACAAACGGAGTAATATATACTTTGGATGAGGTAGGGGCTCCAAACGGACAGTTAAATCCGGAGAACGACATGTATAATTACAGCCAGTACACAGGAGAGAAGAGCCCGAGAGTACTTGGCGATTATTATGGAATAATATGTAGTGGTGTTGAGCTTCAGCTACCTACCTGCATCATAGAGCATGCTTTTCTGTCGAATGACGGAGACAGAGCTAAGCTTGCAGATGAAAGGATACTTAAGGCATTGGGCGAGGCAGATGCAAAGGCTATCATCAAGTATTTTGAAACAGGTGTTAAGCAAAATGAAGCCTATGAAGAAGCAAGGCAGTTGCTTCTACCGGAGATAGATACGAACGAGATTGGTATAGCGTATAAGGCTCACGTTCAAAAGGAAGGCTGGCAGGATTGGAAATATAACGGTGAAGAAGCGGGAACAACAGGCAAGTCTTACAGAGTTGAGGCAATTATGCTGTACCCATATAATCTTCCGGAGGGAGCCAGTCTAAAGACAGAGACTCATATACAGGGCTACGGTTGGCGAACCAAGGTTATCAATTCATACGAGAAAGCAGGAACGATAGGTACATCCGGAGAAAGCAAGAGAATAGAAGCTATTGCTCTTACTCTGGAGGGTGTGCCGGGATATGAGATAGAATATCGTGTGCATATACAG
The DNA here is from genome assembly GCA_945836565.1 of uncultured Lachnospiraceae bacterium. Lineage (GTDB taxonomy): Bacteria > Bacillota > Clostridia > Lachnospirales > Lachnospiraceae > Coprococcus_C. The sequence goes on along the minus strand of CAMALN010000050.1, from coordinate 4,695 downwards.
AATATCGGCTGGAGCAGCTGGAGAAGTCAGGGAGAGATAGCCGGAACAAGCGGTATGTCCTACAGACTTGAATCTATACAGATAAGAATTGTGCCTGTAGAGCAGAAGACCCTGTCACCTTACCTGACATACAGATCGCATGTTCAAAAAGAGGGCTGGCTTGACTGGGTATCTGAGGGTTCGCTTTCGGGAACCAGCGGAAAGAGTCTTCGTATGGAGGCTGTACAGATTAATCTCCACAATCCTGAACCGGGCATGTATATAAGTGCCAAAATACATGTACAGAGGAAGGGATGGCTCACCTTCCCGAAGGTTACACCGGAAACAATAATCGGAACAAGCGGAGAGTCACTTAGAGTTGAGGCCATCAATCTTATGCTGAATGGTACTGATAAATATAAGCTGCAATATCGTGTTCATATACAGGGTATAGGCTGGACCGGATGGATAGATCAGGGTAATGATGCAGGAACCGTTGGACTGTCAAAGCGTCTTGAGGCTATGCAGATTAGGATAGTAGAAAAATAATTTATTGAGGAGACAATATATGATAAATTTTAAGGTGGGAATACTTGGCGCAGGTGCGATAGCTGAAAAAATCGCAGATACACTTAATAGGCTTGATTCCTTTGAGGTATATGCAATAGCCTCCAGAGATATCGAGAAGGCAAATGCATTTGGTGATAAGTATTCGGTAGGGAAGAGATATGGCTCTTATGAGGAACTGATACAGGATACAGAAGTTGAGATGGTATATATTGCAACCCCTCATTCGAATCACGCAGAGCTTGCAAGGAAGTGTATAGAGGCAGGCAGACCTTGCCTGGTAGAGAAGGCATTTTCATATAATGCGCAGACTACCGAGGAGGTATTGAAGCTGTCTGAGGAGAAGAATGTATTCTGTGCAGAGGCTATGTGGATAAGATATATGCCTATATATAAGTTCCTGCACGACAAGCTACGTGAGGGTATCATAGGAGATGTACAGCATATAGAGTGCAGTCTCGGATATGACATTCGTGATAAGGAGAGAATCGTTAAGCCGGAGCTTGCCGGAGGAGCACTTTTAGACCTGGGTGTATATCCGCTCAATGTATTCGCGATGCTGTTCCAGATGGCACCTGAGAATATGATAGGTTCCTGCCTTAAGCTTTCTACAGGTGTTGATGCTCAGTTTTGCTTGACATCTATATTTCCTAAGGGTAAAGTTGGTACAGCATTTGTAACTACTTTATTCAATGCAGATAACGGTGCAAAGATATATGGCAATAAGGGGTATATTACAATAGATAATATCAATTGTCCTTCCGTTGTGAAGATATATATGCGTGACGGAAAGCTTGCGGGCGAGCTCAATATAAATGAGCGGCAGATAAGCGGTTATGAGCACGAATTCCTCGCCGCGAGGGAGGCTATCATCACAGGTAAGGTTGAAACTGTGGAGATGCCGCATTCGGAGTCAATTAGGATAATGAAGCTTTGCGATAACCTGAGAGATGCATGGAGTATAAAGTTCCCTATGGAACAGTAAGACATATAGAAAGGAAAGCGAAATATGTACGAAAAGGTTTCTAACAAACTGAACTTCGTGGAGAGAGAGGACGAGGTTCTGAAGTTCTGGAAGGAGAACAAGGTTTTTGAGAGAAGCATAGAGGAGAAGAAGGATTTGCCTACTTATACCTTCTATGACGGACCTCCAACAGCAAACGGTAAGCCACATATCGGACACGTGCTTACCAGAGTTATCAAGGATATGATTCCAAGATATCAGACTATGAAGGGACACAAGATTATAAGAAAGGCCGGATGGGATACACATGGTCTTCCTGTTGAGCTTGAGATAGAGAAGGAGCTTGGAATAGATGGCAAGGAGCAGATAGAGGCTTACGGACTTGATCCATTTATCACCAAGTGTAAGGAATCTGTATGGAAATACAAGGGAATGTGGGAGGAATTCTCCGGCAAGGTTGGTTTCTGGGCTGATATGGATAACCCTTATGTAACCTATCACGATGACTTTATAGAGTCTGAGTGGTGGGCACTCAAGCAGATTTGGGATAAGGGACTTCTGTATAAGGGCTTCAAGATTGTGCCTTACTGTCCTCGTTGCGGTACACCTCTTTCTTCTCACGAGGTTGCACAGGGCTATAAGACTGTGAAAGAGCGTTCGGCAGTAGTCAGATTCAAGTGTGTGGGAGAGGATGCATATTTCCTTGCATGGACAACTACTCCTTGGACACTTCCGAGTAACGTTGCACTTTGTGTAAATCCTGATGATAACTACTGTAAGGTAAAGGCAGCAGACGGATACACCTACTATATGGCAGAGGCACTTCTCGACAAGGTATTGGGCGGACTTGCAAAGGATGGCGAGGCAGCCTATGAAATTCTTGAGACCTACAAGGGAACTGACCTTGAGAGAAAGGAATATGAGCCACTCTTTGAGTGTACAAAGGAATATGTGGCTAAGCTTCCACAGAAGGGACATTATATCACCTGTGATTCCTATGTAACTATGTCAGATGGTACCGGTATAGTACACATAGCTCCTGCATTTGGTGAGGATGATGCACAGGTTGGCAGAAAATATGACCTTCCGTTTGTACAGTTTGTAAATGCAAAGGGTGAGATGACAGATAATACTCCTTATGCAGGAATGTTTGTAAAGGCAGCAGATACACCTATACTTACAGACCTTGATAAGGCAGGACTTTTGTTCGATGCGCCTAAGTTCGAGCATGAATATCCACACTGCTGGAGATGTGACAGCCCACTTATCTACTATGCAAGAGATACATGGTTCATCAAGATGTCAGCAGTTAAGGATAAGCTTGTAGCAAATAATAATACAGTAAATTGGATACCTGAGGGTATCGGTAAGGGACGTTTCGGAGCTTGGCTTGAGAATGTTCAGGACTGGGGTCTCTCACGTAACAGATATTGGGGTACACCGCTTAATATCTGGGAGTGTTCATGCGGCAAGAGACATGCAATCGGTTCTAAGGAAGAGCTCAAGAGTATGAGCAATAACTGTCCGGATGAGATAGAGCTTCACCGTCCGTATATAGATGATGTAACCATCGCATGTCCTGATTGTGGTGGCGAGATGAAGAGAGTACCTGAGGTTATCGACTGCTGGTTCGATTCAGGTGCGATGCCATTCGCACAGTGGCATTATCCGTTTGAGAACAAGGAGATATTCGAGGAGAACTTCCCGGCAGACTTCATAAGTGAGGCTGTTGACCAGACACGTGGATGGTTCTATTCATTGATGGCTATATCTACATTGCTTTTCGACAAGGCACCATACAAGAACGTAATCGTACTTGGTCACGTTCTCGATAAGGATGGAAATAAGATGTCAAAGTCGAAGGGAAATGCAGTTGACCCTATGGAGGCACTCAACAAGTACGGTGCTGATGCAATCAGATGGTATTTCTACAGCAACTCAGCTCCTTGGCTTCCGAACAGATTCCATGAGGATGCAATCCTTGAGGGACAGAGAAAGTTCATGGGTACACTTTGGAACACATATGCGTTCTACGTACTCTATGCAGAGATAGACCAGTTCGACCCTACGAAGTACAGCTTGGAGTATGATAAGCTTTCAGTTATGGATAAGTGGCTCCTGTCAAAGCTTAACTCTATGGTTAAGACAGTTGACACAAGTCTCGGCGCATACAAGATACCTGAGGCTACCAAGGCACTTGCTGAATTCGTAGATGATATGAGTAACTGGTATGTAAGACGCGGTCGTGAGCGTTACTGGGCTAAGGATATGCCACAGGATAAGATTAATGCATATATGACTCTTTACACAGCACTTGTAACTCTGTGTAAGGCAGCCGCTCCTATGATACCATTTATGACAGAGGATATATATCAGAACCTTGTTGTAAATCTTGACAAGACTGCACCGATGTCCGTACATCTCTGTGATTTCCCGGAGGCAAATGAAGACTACATCGACGCAGAGCTTGAGAGCAGCATGGATGAGGTTCTTAAGATAGTTGTATTTGGTCGAGCAGCCAGAAATACGGCCAACATCAAGAGCCGTCAGCCTATCGGAAATATGTATATCAAGGCTAACAAGGAGCTTGACAGCTTCTTCATGGATATAATCAAGGATGAGCTTAACGTTAAGGCAGCATCCTTCAAGGACGACCTGTCACAGTTTACTTCTTACAGCTTTAAGCCACAGCTTAGAACAGTAGGTCCTAAGTATGGTAAGCAGCTCGGCGGCATCAGAGAGTATCTTGCAAACATCGACGGAAATGCTGCTATGCAGACACTCAAGGCTGAGGGCGCGCTCAAGTTCATGGTAGGAGATACTGAGGTTGTTCTTGCAGAGGAAGACCTGCTCATCGATGTAGCTAAGATGGAGGGCTATGTAACAGAGGGTGATAATTATGTAACCGTAGTTATCGACACCACTCTTACTCCGGAGCTTATCGAGGAGGGCTTCGTAAGAGAGCTTATATCCAAGATTCAGACTATGCGTAAGGATTCAGACTTCAACGTTATGGACAGAATCAAGGTATATGTATCCGGAAATGACAAGATTAAAGATATAATGACTGCAAACGATGCAGAGATAAAGAGAGTTGTACTTGGTGATGAGTTCGTAATGGATTCAACCTGTGATAATTCTAAGGAATGGAACATCAATGGCGAGAAGGTAACTCTCGGTGTTGA
>CAMALN010000049.1 GCA_945836565.1 uncultured Lachnospiraceae bacterium | reverse complement strand
GCCACTTTTCCCGTCCCCATTGGTTCACCCAAGTATGAATTTATCAACTATCGAATTAAGCTCTGCCACATAGGTCTTGCAGTCGTCGACCTTATTGGCAGTGTTTGTGGTTTCGCCGACCATGTTGTAGGTTTTGCCTGCTATGTCGGATATTCCTTCTGTTGCTTCTCCCATAGTGTGGCTGATTGCACTGATTGATTCTGCTATTATCTCAAGGTTTGATGTGAGATTGATTATACCGCTCTTGATATTCTCCATGCAGTTGCTGAATTCATCCGCATCAGCCTGATACTGTAAGCTGACCTGTCCGAAGCTGTCATAATCACTGATTACGGTGGCTTCAAGGAAATCTATGGTTTCCTTAAGACATTCCGTCATATTTCCAACTGCTACATTTACCTCGCCAACTATCGCATTGATATCATTTACGGCGTTAGTAGTCTGAACAGCAAGGGTACCTATCTCCGATGCAACCACTGCAAATCCTCGACCTGCGTCTCCGGCGCGCGCTGCTTCTATGGATGCGTTGAGCGCGAGCAGACTTGTCTGGGAGGAAATGTCCATTACTGTTCCTGTAAGCTCATTGATTCTCTGTACAGCCTTGGCAGCTTCTATGGCGCCGGCCGACTTTTCCTTAACAGAGGAATATATATCCATCGTCTTCTTCGTTGCTTCCTCGGTCGACACTCTTAATTTTGTTGCGCGCTCCATAACCTCTTCGGATTTCGTCGCTCCGTCTATCGTCAGCTGCTCGATGTCCTTGGCGCCATCCCTCATATGTGCGACATTCTCCGTTATCGATACTGTGGTGGCAGAGGTTTCCTCCATGCCAGCCGCAAGTGTCTCACTTGTGTTCGAATTATCGGAACACATGTCATTTACATGGATAGATATATCTCTCAAATCATCTACATTCAAATCTATATTTGAGGCTGTCGTGCCAATCTGTCCGACTATATCTCCAAGATTCTCCCTCATCTGGCGAATCTCACGCGCTATTACGCCTATCTCGTCCTTTCGTCTGCAGAGCACTTCATTCTTCTCATCGTATGTGAAATTCAGGTTAGCAGTATTCTGTATGCCAGGGATTACATTTTCGAGCGCCTTCATAAGCCTGCTCACCACTATAATTCCAATTACACTGAACACTATCATGAACACTGCGCCAATGGCTATGAGGTTATTCCTTTGAACGATGATAGGCTTTATGAATGTCTTGTAATCCGCAGTTACCACTACGATATCGCCCTTAGCCGTAAATGCATAACCTGCAAGCTTGTCTTCGCCTTTGTACTCATATACTACAGAGCCGTCCTCAACCGTTTTGCCGGCGGCAATATCCGCCACTATACCCTTGACTGCAGCGTTCTCAACCGGCTGGCCTATCTTTGCTGAATCCCTGTGGTACAGCATGGTTCCGTCAGGCTCAACCATATATGCATATGAGCCTTCAACTCCCGATATCTCTATCTTGCCAATCAGGTTATCGTAGTCAATTCTCATAAATGTATCGTAATCCGCAGTGACGATGACTATATCGCCGGAAGCCGTAAATGCATAGCCCGCCAGCTTTAACGCATCCTTATATTCATATATGACGTATCCGTCCTCAACCTTCTTGCCTGCCGAAAGGTCTTCAACTATGCCCTTAACCGCGGCATTCTCAACCGGCTGGCCTATCTTCTCTGCAGTCGGATGATACATCATGACCCCCTTAGGACTTACCATATAAGCATATGAACCCTCGACGCCCTCTATGCTTATACCGTTTAGAAGCTTCTTGTAATCCGAGGTCTGCATATCCTTCTCATAGGAAGTCACTATATCCACTTTGCCTGCAACCTGCTTTGCAAGGTCCATCGCATATACACCATATGTAGACTCCCCGAGCGACACTGCAAAATCTATACCCTCTGCCGCCTCAGATGCAAGATTCATCGCATACGACATGTATATTTCCTTCAAGGTTTTGGTAGTTTTATTTATCGATATCGATATAAGCAAAACCACCGGAATGATAATAGCGGCAAGCACCAGATAAGCCATCTTCGAGCTCATCTTGGATGTAAATTTCACCTTTGCTTCCCGTAGCTTATCTCTCTCATTCCTAACCAAACCCTCAACATTTTCCAGCATACCATCCATTGTAACAATCCTCCACTTTCCCTGTGTATTTATTACCCCCTAAAATACAACCAGTACATTATAATAATATAATAAGTATAAGATATTATACTATATTAGTAGGTATTTTTGCAAGAGCTAGTGGGAACGAGAGCCGGCGAGCCGGTGGAGATGGTGGGGGACGAGAAAAGTGACTCTTTTACTGTCCCTACTGGCTCAGGGAGGCTAATCAAAAATCCAGGGCAATTATAAATAATGTCCCCGGCTTAAATTCCTTTATCATATACATTTTGCCTGTAGCCTTCTTTTTATATCACAAATCTCATCATCAAAAAACTGTACAATTGTATCTGTGTTACTCTTAATATTATCAATGTCTTTCTTTATTCCTTTTATGTCTTTATTAATAACTTTAATACTCTTGTCGTGACGCTTTAGTTCAGACTCTATATTGTCGAAGCGTTCGTCGTGCCTCTTCAATTCCGTCTTTATTTCCTTCAAGCTCTCGTCATGGCTCTTTAGTTCTGACTCTATATTGTCGAAACGTTTGTCGTGACTCTTTAGTTCCGCCTCTATATTGTCGAAGCGTTTGTCGTGCCTCTTCAATTCAGACTCTATATTGTCGAAGCGTTTGTCGTGGCTCTTCAATTCCGTCTTTATTTCCTTCAAGCTCTCGTCATGGCTCTTTAGTTCTGACTCTATATTGTCGAAACGTTTGTCGTGTTTCTTCAATTCTGACTCTATATTGTCGAAGCGTTGGTCGTGGCCATCAACCTTATTGATTATATAATCCAGTTTTTCATCCATCGTCATAATAATTTCACCTCCTCCTGCTCAAGTGCACTTTTTAAATCCAATACTCTCTATCCATTCATTATTTTTTTTGCATAGGTGAGTAATCGTTGTCTCTCCTCAAAATCCATCTTTCCAAATAATTCAATCAAAAATCTTTCCTCCGTGTCCTTAGGAATAACCATATAATCCTTGTTACGCCCACGCTCACTATCTTCAGAAACACCCGATAGTAAGTATTCCGGAGTCACACCCAATGCGGCACATATCAACAATATCTTGTCTGAACCCGGGTTGGTATTCTTCTTCCTCCAATCACTAATTGTTGTAGTCGCAATTCCGGTTCTTTCAGAAAACTCTTTCTGAGTCATACCCTTTTGTTTTAAAAGTTCAAATATTCTCTGTCCTACAGTCATATTATACCTCCTCATTAAATGTCACAATATCGTTATTTACGGATATTAACATATAGAAAACAAATTTGCAAGTCTTTTTAAGGGGCTCACCAACGTCCCCGCCGATTCACCCGATAGCATAAGCATATGCCTATTACAAACCCGAGCGTATTATCCCATATATCATCCCACTCGAACAGCCCTCTGCACAGCAAAAGCTGAAGCACCTCAATAACAGCCGAGCATATTGCACCAAGCAATATCAATGATGGTATCACTACTCTCCAGTATTTGCTTCTTCCGAGCTTCTCTTCCATAGAACTCATAACATATGCTATAAGAAATCCCAATGGTAAAAATAAAATAATGTTCAATAAAATCTCTATGGTCAGCCCTCTGTCCCCCGCAAAAGCCTTTTTATAACTCCAGAATAATTCCAGTTCATAATTCCTCTTGGCATACTTGGGTCTGGTAAATACGGTAGACAGCAGCACCATATAATAATACAGCGCGGCTGTCATGGTTGCCATTGCCTTTAAGCCCGAATGTGACATATCTGCTTTGCGAAAATGTCTTCGTGCCAATACATATACCAGTGCAGCCAAAACGACTGCGCCGATTAGCATCTGTATGGTAAGCCCCGGATAATATGATTGATAAAACTTATCGATGTAATCCATTGTATATAATATCTCTCCGACAAATCAATGTATAATATTATGTACTATACAATATATCAAATATATTATTCCCAAATCAAGAGCAAATACTGTGCATTCACTTTTCCCGTTACCTGTGTCTCTTTAATATTTTTCATCATCAACGTATTCTAATTGTTACGTATTCACCAAATCCGCCACCTGCGGCAGCTGCTATGAAACAGAAAACAACACAAACGATGCATTGAACTATATTATCCCAAGCCGCACCCGGATCCGCAATAATGTTCATTATAAGTGGCATCAACAAAGCATTTGCTAAAAAAGTAAAAAATGAAATTATTAATAGTGTTGTTCCTTCTAAATGCTTGAAACAGGCAACAAATATGATGATACACACAATAATAACAACTACTGCAAGAAATTCTCTTGTATCATCTTTCATATTTACTTCAAAGAGATTAATCTGTCCCATTAATGTGCCTCCCACAGTAAACATAACTACGACAGATATAATTCCTAATAGTGTTCTAAGAATAGAATCCATAAAATTACATATAACACCCAATATAATCTGTATGAAAAATGTTAAAGGCATTACATATTTTATGAAATTGTGTCTAAAAAAATATCTTTCCATATCAAATGGTATATCCCCATTCGTTCCGGTTTCAAAATAAAGATCAATAGTCTTCAGTCCAACTGATATAGTTACTATTACGCTTATTATCGATAAAAGCACTCCAATCCAAAAAAGGTTGTCAAATAGTCCTTCAAAAAAACTTAATATTATATTCTTTTTCTTTGTACCGTTATTATTTTTCACATCCTGTGATTTTGGTGTATTACACTTGTTTGTCATATTTGTTGGTTTTGGTGTGTTATATGCGTTTGTCATACTCATGCCCTCCATAATTATTTTCTAATTGCATATTACACCATAAAAATATATTTTTTTTGCGGTACAGCATAGATGAAAAGCCACTTTTCCCGTCCCCACTGGCTCTTAGCCAGTTGACTTTTTTGGTAACAATATGTATAATCAGCATATGTAAAACGCATTCCGATGTTGTTTTTAGCAACAACAAATCAAAATATACAAAGGAGTAACCATGAGCAAATTATCTACATCACTATTAGCTGACACTATAGTGAATTCACGTAAGAGTCTGGGCTTATCGCAAGAAGCACTGGCAAAGCAGACCGGTATCAACAGAAGTATGCTGAGCCGTATCGAAAAGCAGGATTACAAGCCTACCATTGACCAGCTAGAGGCACTCGCTGACGCACTTGATTTTGACATATGTGATATGTTCGTATCAACAAAAGCAGAAAGTCATACTCCGCAAAATAAATCTGCAAGTCCTTACAATATCGCCGTAGCAGGTACAGGCTATGTGGGACTGTCCATCGCAACACTGCTTGCGCAGCACAATCACGTGACAGCTGTCGATATAATCCCCGAGAAGGTGGATATGATAAACAACCGTATATCTCCTATACAGGATGATTATATCGAGACCTACCTTTCCGAAAAGGAGCTCGACCTTACCGCAACACTAGACGGCGAGGCAGCATATAAGAATGCCGACTATGTCGTGATAGCCGCGCCGACCAACTATGACAGTAAGAGGAATTTCTTCGACACCTCAGCAGTTGAGGCTGTCATAGAGCTTGTGCTTAAAGCTAACCCTAAGGCAACTATGGTTATCAAGTCAACCATTCCTGTTGGATACACAGAATCAGTAAGGAAGAGATACAACACTGAGAATATCATTTTCAGCCCGGAATTTCTCCGCGAATCAAAGGCTCTCTATGACAATCTCTATCCGAGCCGTATCATAGTGAGCTGTGACGATAAGACTCGTGAGAAGGCTGAGATATTCGCAGGTCTGCTTCAGCAGGGTGCCATCAAGGAAGAAATCGACACCTTATATATGGGATATACGGAAGCCGAAGCCGTAAAGCTTTTTGCAAATACATATCTCGCGCTTCGTGTAAGCTACTTCAACGAGCTTGATACCTATGCCGAGAGCAAAGGGCTCAATACTCAGGAGATAATAAATGGTGTCTGCCTCGACCCTCGTATCGGCACACACTATAACAATCCTTCATTTGGCTATGGCGGTTACTGCCTGCCAAAGGATACCAAACAGCTACTCGCAAACTTCCAGGATGTACCACAGAATATGATGAGTGCAATCGTGGAGAGCAACAGAACCAGAAAGGATTTCATCGCAGACAGGGTGCTTGAGCTTGCAGGGGCATACGAAGCAAATGACAGCTGGAATTCTAATAAAGAAAAGGAAGTCATCATTGGCGTGTATCGTCTCACTATGAAATCAAATTCCGACAACTTCCGCCAAAGCTCTATACAGGGAGTAATGAAGAGAATCAAAGCAAAGGGTGCCACCGTCATAATATACGAGCCAACACTTAAGGATGGTGAGACATTCTTCGGAAGCCGGATTATAAATGACTTGAAAAAATTTAAGAAGCTGAGTCAAAGCATTATCGCAAACAGATATGACAGCTGTCTGGACGATGTGAAGGATAAGGTATATACACGCGACCTGTACGGACGCGACTAAGATAAGAAGGGAAACACTATGCATAAGATAGAATTAAAAAATAAAACCGTGCTTGTCACCGGTTCTGCCGGATTCATAGGTAGCAATCTCGTATTGGAATTACTCAAAACACAGTCGCCTATCAATATTATAGGGTTGGATAATATGAATGATTATTACGATGTATCCATCAAGGAATGGAGACTCGGCGAAATAGATAAGTGCGTATCGGCTCACGCAGACTCTACATACAAGTTCTACAAGGGGGATTTGTCCGACAAGTCCCTGATTGAGCAAATCTTCGCAGAGCACAAGCCGGCAATAGTTGTTAACCTTGGTGCTCAGGCCGGTGTTCGCTACTCCATCACCAACCCTGATGCATATATCCAGTCAAATATGATCGGATTCTATAACATATTGGAAGCATGCCGCCACTCCTATGATGGCGGCGGAACAGGCGTAGAGCATCTGGTGTATGCTTCATCCTCTTCCGTATATGGCACAAATAAAAAGGTTCCATACAGCACAGATGACAAGGTAGATAACCCTGTATCACTTTATGCTGCAACCAAGAAGAGTAATGAGCTGATGGCACATGCCTACAGTAAGCTTTATAATATACCCTCTACAGGACTTCGTTTCTTCACAGTATATGGTCCTGCCGGAAGACCGGATATGGCTTACTTCGGTTTCACAGATAAACTGCTTAAGGGCCAAACTATCCAGATATTCAACTACGGCAACTGCAAAAGAGACTTCACCTATATTGATGACATTGTAGAAGGTGTAAAGAGGGTTATGCAGGGTGCACCCGAAAAGAAGGATGGCGAGGATGGTCTGCCTATCCCACCTTATGCAGTATACAATATCGGCAATAATAATCCTGAGAACCTACTCGACTTCGTGGACATCCTTCAGCAGGAGTTAATCCGAGCACAGGTTCTTCCTGGGGATTATGATTTCGAGGCACACAAGGAACTGGTTGCAATGCAACCGGGCGATGTCCCAATTACCTATGCTGATACCACCGCACTTGAGCGTGATTTTGGTTTCAAGCCAAGTACAAGCTTAAGAATCGGTCTTAGAAAATTCGCCGAGTGGTATAAGGAATTTTATGGCGTGTGATATATGTGCCGGTGGGACGGAAAAAGCGGCTTTTTCCAATCCTACCGGTTTTCAAATAAATTATTAACTTGAACCCTAATTCTATATGTGTTATTATATCTTCATAAAAGGTGCTACCGATAGACGGCTAGCCCTAAAATTACTTTAAGTCAAATACGACTGCCATGTTTTCTCAGGACTAACGGCGGTCGTTTTTGCTTGTGTTTTTATGTTCTTCATTTTCAATCTTGATGAAAAATCTTTCGATTTTCTCAACAAGCTTTCCAACTGCAACTCCGGCTCCAAATACTGCAAGAATCAATCCTGCCAGTGTTATGTAATCCATCATCATAATCGCACCACCCTCCTTTCCGAAGGGCTTTTATTACATCCCTCCTATTCAGAAGGGCCAGCCGCCTACCGTGTAGGGTAGCACCAAGTACATTGCATCAAACACATGTTCTTGTGTCAATAATATCTTGTCACCATATCGTTGTCGAGAAATATTAATTCAACCTCTTTCTCTATAGTACCTGCAGGCGGTTGTTTTAATATATCACCCTAAGCCACAAGGGACAGTAAAAAAGCCACTTTTCCCGTCCCCACCGGCACCTGTTCACAGATTTTTCATTATCTCATTCTTTACACAGGGATATCCTTCATGCTAATATGGTTTTGCTGATATATTTATTATTTGAATTTCTCATGGCATTTCGCCAATTTTCCAATATTAAAAGTCAAGAATAAATTAATTACTAAGTTTTATAAAGGAGAAATTTGTTTATGAAAAATGCAAAACTTAAAAAGTATTTTCCCATGCTTCGCACCAGAAATGAAGTCATGGATATAATTAACGGAAAAAGTAGACTCAAATCTACATTTTACTCTTGGAATGAAGTTGCGCGTGAGGAATTCCTTGATTTTTGCACCGGGCAAAGAGGCATCAAGGTACTGTATGATTCGTTCTTCAAGGAGGTATTCAATCCCGAATATTCGCCTGAACGGCTGAATGCTCTGCTCTCGGTCATACTGGGGACAGAAGCAAGGATAATCAAAGTACTCCCTGTTGACACAACAAGAATGGGGGACGAGACATCATTGGTCACTATGGATATCGTGGTTGAACTTGCAGATAAGAGCATCGTAAATATTGAGATGCAGAAGATAGGGTATTTCTTCCCCGGTGAGAGAAGTGCCTGTTATTCCTCCGACCTTCTACTCAGGCAGTACAAACGTATACGTGACGAATGCCAGAGAGATAGCGACAATAAGGTACGTAAATTCTCTTACAATATGGTAAAGCCGGTATATACCATAGTCTTCTTCGAGCAAAGCCCGGCGGTTTTCAAGAATTATCCCGACAAATACATACATTACTTCAAGCAACAGTCTGACACCGGACTATCCATCGAGCTTCTTCAGAAATATATCTTTATCCCTCTTGACATATTCCGTA
>CAMALN010000048.1 GCA_945836565.1 uncultured Lachnospiraceae bacterium | reverse complement strand
CAAATATCTTCTCACCTTCTTAGAGCACGTGGTCAACAGCTATTTGAACTGTACTGTCACTCTCTCTAACGGAGAACAGGGTGATATAGTGTATATAAACAAGATTAATCTTTCAAAGCCATTAATTAAAACCAAGGACAGCTTTATAGATTTATCGAAAAAATCCGACATAAAAATAGAAAGTATCCTCTAAAGGATACTTTCTTTTTATTATAATTTAAGTCTCTACCTTAATATTTACCTCTTCCATTGCCTCTTTCTTAAAGTCCTCTATCTTATCCGGAGTAATAACCGGAAGCTCATCCATAGAGCCAACTCCAAAGCATCTTAAGAAATCCTCCGTTGTTCCAAACAGTATCGGTCTTCCTATTGCATCAAGCCTTCCAACCTCCTGAATCAGATTGTATTCTACCAGCTTATTTATGGCATGCACACAGGATACACCTCTTATGGCCTCTATCTCCTGCCTGGTTACAGGCTGCTTATATGCAACTATAGATAACGTCTCCAGAAGCGTATCTGTTAAATTATGCTTCTTAGGCACATTTACAAGCTTTGTAAGCACATCATAATATTCATTCTTTGTGCAAAGCTGATATGAATCCTCAAGCTTTACAAGCTTGATGCCGCGACCTTCATCCTCGTAATCGTGCTTAAGCTCCTCAAGAATATCGGAAAGCTCCTTTATATCTATTTCAAATATTGTTGAAAGCTCCTTTACGGATACCGTATCTCCCATAGAAAAGAGTACAGCCTCAAGCGCCGCCTTAATATTTGTCTTATCCATATACAAATCTCCTCATAACATATGTAAGTAAAAGCAATCATTCCACTAGGGAATCTATTATTATATCTCCAAACAAATCATCCTGTCTGACTGTCAGCTCTCCTATCTTCATAAGCTCCAGCACAGCCATAAATGTAACTATTACATTTATCCTTGAAGCCTGAGCCTCTAGCAGTGTTCGGAAATTGATGCCCCTTAAGCCCTTCATGGATTGCTTAATCTCTTCCATCTTATCCTCTATCCTGACCTCTTCCTTCTCAATGGTTCCAAACTTGCTTCTCACCGGATCCACTCTGTCAATGGTTCTCTTCATGATGTCACGGAATATGTCATTAAGCTTATTCAGGGTCACATCTCCTATAACGTCAGCCGGATCAATATCCTCCTTATATTCCAAAACCTCTTTAGGAATAGTCGGTGATTTATAGTAATTCCTGCCGGCGTCAAGCTCCATATCCTTAAGCTCAAGCGAAGCATATTTATACATCTTATATTCAAGAAGACGTCTTACAAGCTCTGCCCTCGGGTCCTCCTCTTCCTGCTCTTCCTCCTCCTGCTTTGGAAGAAGCATCTTCGCCTTGATACTGATAAGTGTGGCCGCCATAACCAAAAACTCACTCATAATATCAAGGTTTTCCTCCTGCATCTTGTTTACATAATCCAGATACTGCTCAGTAATCTCAACTATAGGTATGTCAAATATACTATATTTATTTTTCTCTATCAGATGAAGCAGAAGATCAAGAGGTCCCTCAAAATCATTCAGCTTAAATTCTAATTTGTTTTCCATATCCATACCTTACCTTAGTGTTTTATCAAAACATACCTCGTAAGATTATCATATTTTATATAATAATGCAAACCAAACCGCCGTTTGAATCATTTACTATCTTATTCATTGTATCCTGAAGCTTCGACTTACTCTCCTCGTTTATCCTTGTAATCTTAGCCCTCATTCCGTCATCTACAAGCTGTCGTATAGGTTTTCCAAATATATTTACATTCCAGATATCGTCCGTATTCTCAGCGCCTTCGCCTATATAATCTATCAGATCCTTTGCCTGCTCGTATGAGCCTACGATTGGCGCAATTTCCGTAGTCACATTAGCTTTTATAAGATGAATGGACGGGGCCTGGGCTTTAAGCTTCACCCCATATTTATTTCCGGTCTTGATAAGCTTTGGCTCGTCAAGGACTATCTCATCTCTATCCGGCATAGCATAGCTGTAGCCTACCCTGCACACCTCCTCATAAGCCTCGCTGATTCTCTTACAGCTTCTCTTTGTCTTCGCAAGCTCAGTAAGCAATGCAGCAAAGTCATACTCATTTTGTATATCAGCATCAAAAAGTCTTGAAAGCATGTCGAAATACAATCTGTCCTGAAGCTTTATTGATATAACGGCTCTTCCGGTTGCCATATCTATCGATTCTATATCTGCTCCTGTCACAATATCACAGGCTGCAATATCTAAGGTTTTCAAATCCTTAGCACATACTATATGGTCGAACATATCCCTTATATATGAGATAAGCTTCCCCTTAACCTCAGAATCCATCTCCAAAACCTCTACCCATTTAGGAACATCAAAGCATACCTCCCGTATAGGAAATGCATACAGAAGCTTTTCAAATATAATATGTACATCATTATAGTCCAGATTACTGCAGTCAATAGGTATTACGGAAGCATTATATTTTTCTTCCATATAGGAGGCTAAGCTTACTGTTTCATCTGCCTCCGGATGCTTGGAATTAAGTATTACAACAAAGGGCTTGCCAAGCTTTGAAAGCTCTGAAACGGCAATTTCCTCAGCAGACTCATAGGCTTCTCTTGTTATATCATTTATGCTGCCATCACAGCTTACCACAATTCCTACAGTCGAATGATCACTTATAACCTTTCTGGTACCTATCTCTGCCGCCTTGGAAAATGGAATATCATAGCTAAACCATGGTGTCTTTACACTTCTTTCGACACCATTTTCCTCATATCCGGATGCCCCGTCTATAAGAAATCCCACACAATCAATCAGACGTACCTTCATATTCATATTTCCTATAGCTATGTCCACAGCATTCTTCGGTACAAACTTTGGCTCGGTGGTCATTATGGTCACACCATCCGATGCCTGGGGAAGTTCATCGATAGCTCTCTTCCGGTTATATTCCTCCTTTATCTGAGGTATAACCATAAGCTCCATAAAATTCTTGATAAATGTCGATTTACCGGTTCTTACAGGACCAACAACACCCATATAGATTTCGCCGTTGGTTCTTGCCTGTATATCCTCATATATATCCATAGAAAACCTCCGTCTACGCTAACATTATTATATATATATGTCAGTATAGACGGAGGTATGTATAATTATTTATTTTTCATCCCAGATAAAATCCTTGGATTCACTGGTCTTCATACGTGTAAGCAGAAGCCTCATACACTCTCTGCAGTCATAATCCTCAAATAATATCTTGTTTATCATCTCGACTATAGGCATCTCGACGTCATATTTCTTACTGAGCGCAAGCGCAGCCTTGGCTGAATACACGCCCTCAACAACCATCTTGACCTCATCCATAGCCTCCTTATAGCTCTTTCCCTGTCCCATAAGATAGCCGGCTCTTCTGTTACGGCTGTGCTGGGAGGCACAGGTTACTATAAGGTCTCCGATACCGGACAGACCGCCGAAGGTAGACATCTGTCCGCCCATCTTAACTCCAAGTCTTGTAATCTCGGCAATACCTCTGGTTATAAGAGCTGCCTTCGCGTTGTCACCACAGCCAAGTCCGTCTCCTATACCTGCTGCAAGTGCTATAACATTTTTAAGTGCTCCTCCAAGTTCTATGCCAAGTACATCCGGACTTGTATATACTCTGAAGAAATCCGACATGAATACATCCTGTATAAGCTCAGCTATCTCCTTGCTCTTCGCTCCTGCAACAACAGTAGTAGGCATACGACGACCTACCTCCTCAGCATGGCTCGGACCTGACAGTACACCAACGGTTGCACCCTTTATCTCATCCTCTATTACATCGGTAAGCGTCATAAGTGTAGCTTCCTCTATACCCTTTGACACATTCACCAAAACCTGTTCCGAGGTTACATAAGGTGCTGCCGCCTTCGCGGTACTTCGTATGAATGGTGAAGGTACAACGAAAACCAGAAGCTTTGCACCTTCTATCGCCTCTTTTATATCATTTGTGACCTTGACACTGTCATCAAGCTTAACTCCTGCAAGCTTTGTCTTATGCTCCCTTTCCGTATCAAGCATCTTAACCTCTTCCTTATCTATCGACCAGACAGTTACATCGTGTCCGTTTCCGCTAAGCAGGGTTGTAAGCGCAACACCCCAGCTACCTGCTCCAAGTACTCCTATCTTCATAGTATACCCCCTTAATTGTCTTTCTTCTTCTCACCAAGCTTGCTCTCCTCATGATTGATAAGACGCTTTATATTCGCCTTATGTCTGTATATCGCGAGCAATGCGAGCATAATTACAATTACGATACTTACAATCATGGCTATAAGAGAAGTATCATTTCCCTTTACAAAATCATATCTTCCGCATATTGCTGATGCTGTATATATACCGGCAAAGGTCGTAACCATCAATATAGAGCCAAGTGAAACGTATCTTGTAAGTGCTACTGCTACTACAAACACTATAAGGCATGCTACTATAATCACCGGGTCAGCAAAGCCAAGTACTATACCAGCCGTAGCCGCGATACCCTTTCCACCTCTGAAATGAAGATAAAAAGGGAAATTATGTCCCAACACAACACCAAAGCCTGCCAGGGCGATAAACAGATATACCTCATTAGGATAGTAATTACTCATGACTATCCTTACACCGACAGTCGCAATAATTGCCTTGAATAAATCGCCCAGAAAAACGATAAGTCCTGCCTTTTTTCCAAGAACCCTTAATGCATTGGTGGTTCCTGCATTTCCGCTTCCATACTCTCTAATATCTATGCCATTTGCTCTTCCGTATATATATGCTGTCTGGATTATGCCGAACATATAACCTATAACCAGACATATTACTCCTGCTGCTATCATTATTTTATCCTTCCTTACGTTCCCTTATAATGAATTTAAGAGGTGTTCCCCTGAATCCGAAGGTCTCTCTTATCTTGTTTTCTATATATCTTGTATACGAAAAGTGCATAAGCTCCTTATCATTTACAAAGATTACGAATGTAGGCGGCTTCACGGCAACCTGCGTAATATAGAAAAGCTTAAGTCTCTTACCCTTGTCTGAAGGCGGCTGGTTCAACGCCACAGCCTCAGCCATAATCTCATTTAGCACGCCTGTCGCTATTCTAAGTGAATGGTTTTCAATAACCGCATCTATGGTTTCAAAAAGCTTTGGCAGTCTCTGTCCTGTCTTTGCGGATATAAAAAGCATCTCTGCATACGGCATGTAGGAAAGCTTCTGACGAATCTGCTCCGTGAATTTGTAGATTGTCTTGTCATCCTTCTCAACCTTATCCCATTTATTAACCGCAATAATCATACCCTTGCCACGCTCATGGGCTATGCCTGCTATCTTGGTATCCTGCTCGGTTATTCCCTCATCAGCGTCTATAACAAGAATTGCAACATCACAGCGCTCTACAGCCGCTACGGTTCTTATGATGCTGTAACGCTCAATCTCTTCCTTTATTTTGCTCTTTCTTCTAAGTCCTGCGGTATCTATAAATACATACTCCGTTCCGTTTCGTACAATGCTTGTATCTACTGCATCCCTTGTGGTTCCGGCTATATCAGATACGATAACCCTGTCTTCCCCGAGAAGCTTATTGATTATAGAGGATTTACCTACATTTGGTTTTCCTATTATGGCAATACGCGGTCTGTCGTCCTCCTTTTCATTAAGCGCAGAGGAATCAAAATGCTTTACCACCTCATCAAGCATATCTCCGAGTCCAAGCTGCGAGGCAGCAGAAACCGGCATAGGGTCTCCTATTCCCAGATTATAGAATTCATATACATCAGGCATGAATTTCTCAAAGCTGTCAACCTTATTGACTACAAGAACAACCGGCTTGCCGCTTCTTCTAAGCATATCTGCAACCTTCCCGTCAGCATCTACTACACCCTGACGAACATCTGTAACAAACATAATTACATCAGCAGTGCTTATTGCGATTTCCGCCTGCTCTCTCATGCTTTTCAATATAATATCATTGCTCTCAGGCTCTATACCACCTGTATCTACTATTGTAAAATTATAATTCAACCAGGAAACATCAGCATATATTCTGTCTCTGGTAACTCCCGGAGTATCCTGTACTATGGATATCTTCTCCTTTGCCAGAGTATTGAACAAGGTTGACTTTCCTACATTTGGTCTGCCTACTATGGCAACTACCGGTCTGCTCATCTCTTATCTCCGTTTCATATATTAATCACCCTTAAGCATAGCTACTGCGGCAAGATTGCCTCTCATGCCGTGGCTTGCCCGGTGTGAGAACAAAACCTCACTATTACAGCAGGTGCATATATCAGGCATGGCTATATGCGACTCCTCAACACCTGCCAATATGAAATTGTAATAGCAGGCAAGCCATAGGTCAAGCATAAATTTACCATTCCCCTTTTCATCCACCAGCTTATCATATATAGCTTCATCAAATTCTTCCCGAAACCGATGCGCTACATCCTCGCTGACCTCATAGCATTTTCTGCATATGGACGGTCCGATAGCACAGTATATATCCTTAGCCTTCGAGCCATATTTTTCTTCCATATGTCTTATAAGCTCACTTCCTATATGAGCCACTGTGCCCTTCCATCCTGAATGTGCAAGTGCTACAACCTTTTTTACAGGATCATAAGCATAAAGTGGAACGCAATCAGCATAGAAGGTCATAAGCGCGGTATTGCTTTCATTTGTCACAAGACCATCTGTTGCTTTGATATCTGATTCTTTTATTATTCCCTTTCCTCTGTCGTCTTTGTCAACACACCTTATACATATGTCATGTACCTGATCAGAAAAAACCAGAGTGCTCGTCTCATATCCTACAGCCTCTGCAAAACGCCTGTGGTTTTCCATAACATTTTCTCTGTCATCTCCTCTTGAGAAGCTAAGGTTCATGGACGAAAGATGTCCTGTGCTCACTCCGCCAAGTCTTGTGGAAAAACCGGTTACAAGCTCCGGAAACCTGTCATATATTTTGTATTTAATAACGGGAATCTCTACACCTTTTACATTCTTATATTCTATTCGTGTAGTTCTCTCCTCTTTACTATAGCATAAATGCATTTTCAATATGTGTTATCTCCTCACCTAATATTCCTATTACGTCAAATCTTATCGGTGTATTATCCACTGATATTTTATTCTGATTCAGATAGAACAATGCTGTCCTCGATATCTGCTTTATCTTTGACGGTGTAATTGCTTCGAGCGGATGTCCGGATGACAGATTCTTTCTGTATTTTACCTCTACAAACACCAAGGTATCCCCATCCCGGGCAACTATATCTATCTCACCCTGCCTTACCCTGTAATTTTTTTGAATTATAAAATATCCTTTTTTCTCAAGATATGCAGCAGCCACATTTTCCTTATCAGAACCAACCTCTCGTTTGTTGTACATTTTATCACCTTTCTAGTTTAGTTCAAGCTTTGCCTTTATCTTATCCATCTTATCAACATATACAAGTATCTCAGCGACTACCCCATATAATTCCGGCGGTATACACTCACCTATATCAAGCTTTAATAAGGTTTCTGTTAAATCCGTATCCTTATATAAGGCGACATCATGCTCCTTTGCTGTCTCTATAATTCTCTCTGCAATCGCTCCCTGTCCTGCGGCCACAACCTGAGGTGCCTGTGTACCGGGCTCGTAAGATAGAGCTACCGCCTTTTTTCTTGTATTATTTTTGTCCCTTGTATTCTCATCAGGATTATACATATCATCACCTACATTTTTACGTCAAATGAATATCTTCTCACACTCTTTTCAAGGTCAATATCAAGCATCTCATCTACAACCATATTCTTCGTTGCTTCCTCCTGCGTTCTTGCTATAACCTCATTGGTAAGACTAAAGCCTCTTTGAGTGATAGCCTTTTCGAGCATAGTCATATGCTCATCTATTATGCGCGCACTCTCCTCATCCTCTACATAAAAGCATGTATGAACAACCGTACCCGACCAGCTTACATGAACATCCGTAGCACCAAGATGCTCCATATCGAGATGCAAAAGAGCACTTATATCCTTACCGGCTTCAAGCTTTTTATGCTTGTTCATATACACATAAAGCTCTGAATTCATATCATTTCCTGATACATTGACAGGAAGCTGTGCATAGCCGTACATATCATTCAGATTCTGCATAAAATCTATTCTCTCCTGTACGGATTTTGCCGACTGCTTTAGCTGCTCTGAATTTTGTTCCTGTCCTCCCGAGAATGCATCTAAAAGCTTTTGAGTTTTTTCGTATATACCCTTGTACAGCTCATTTAACTCCTCCGGTTTTTCCATATCCGACGAATTAAGCATAAGCTTTCTGTTAACGGCTGTCTTGAACAGCTCTTTAAAGCCTTCTGATTTTATAATATCCGAAAAGCTCTGAGTATTATCTGCCTTCGGAAGCTTTGATAAAAGCTCATTTATATTATTTACCAGCTGTAATGGTGTCTCGCTTTTTGTAACAAGCTCCTTTACCTTCTCAGTACCTATACCTGCTTCCTCTAAGCTTTTCACAAGCTGCAATGAACTACTGCTGTCAAGCTTAAATTTATCACTAAGCGAAGTCGCAAGCTCCTTTGCCTGTACCTCGTTGTTTATTGCAGCCGATGCATCAGTCACATTTTCCTGAATATCCGCGGCTGATTTTATGGCATCAGTATTCTCAGATACCAGCATAGAATTTTGCGCAGCCTCAGATAAATTATTCTGCATAGAATTTGGTACAGTAGTATCTTCCACATCAGGTAATGAAATATTCGCCATATCCTGTTGGTCTGAAATTATACCAAGAATCTTATCCGGTGTCTTATCAAACACCTGGTATAGATTGTCGGAAAGCTCGTGAATATTACCTGTCAGCTGATGTACATTGTTAAGCATATCCTGATACTGAGCTATCGTAGAGCTGTTCACGGGAATATTATGCTTTACCATATTTACTATATTATCAATCGGGGCATCACTGTATTTGTATGCATGCTGCATTACCCTTTGCATACTCGCCCTATCTACAGGCATACTATGTCGCATCAGACTTTCTGCAATATTTAGATTCTTTTCGGTGGCAGACAGATTGTTTGCATCTAAAATTTTTAATAATGCATTGTTTCTGCTAAGCTCAGCAGCTT
>CAMALN010000047.1 GCA_945836565.1 uncultured Lachnospiraceae bacterium | reverse complement strand
CGGCGTTGTCACAGATATAGCAGAGGATTTGTATAAGGGATACGGAAGAAAGGGAAACTCTCTGGTAAAGGTTACCTCCGGTTCTTCAAATTATATTACAAAGACTTCGGATGAATATGAATTCGTAGTAGGCGGAGAGTATGAGGCAACTCTGGGAGTGGCAACCTATAAAATGGAGCTTCTAAGCATCACCGAAGCTTCAGGTGGCAGAGAGCTTTTGTTCAAGCCATTATCGGACATGTCTTCTGTGGCAGGAACGGATACACTTTTTATGGAGATACATAAGACACCGATAGAAAATGCGGTATATGTAGAACAAGCTGCCATAGTTACTGTAGGTGATAAAACTTATGTGTATAAGCTGGATGAAAATGGTTACAGACATGCGGCTGAGGTAGTGGTTGATTATATTATAGAAGGCTATGCAATCATATCTGATGGTGTAAGCGAGGGAGAGTGGGTGACACTGGAATGATGAGTACATATATAAATAAGAATACTAAGCATAGACTTCTGGCGGGACTTTTGTCCTGTATGATGATTATGAGCGGATGCGGAAGCACCGTGGAGGTTCCAGAGCTTCTCGAGCCAAAGTCTGCTACGGAATCCTACAGACCTGTTGATTATGCCAAGGTAACGAGTGACAGTGTATATATGGCGACTGTTATGCCGGAGGAATACTGTGCATTTTTTACTGAGGCTGCAAAGGTAAATGAAATATGTGTAGATGTAGGACAATACGTGGAGGAGGGTACAATTCTTGCGCGTATGGATACCAGCAGCTTAAGTACACAGCTTGAAACGGCACAGGATTCACTTTCTGTTGCAAATGAAGTGTATGATTACAATATGAAAATTGCAGACGAAAGAATAAAGCAGATGAATTATCTAAGACAGGATGCTTTGGATAATAATGATGAGGAGGCAAAAAAAGAGTGTGATAAGCAGATAGCGATACTCGAAGAGAACAAAAGCTTTGAAACACTGATGAACAATCATAGAAATACTGCATTAAAGGAGAACATAAGTAAGCTGAGTGAAACAGTAGATGCAGCAGTACTTAAGGCTCCGCATGCAGGCTATGTAACCTATGTGAAGAATCTGGGTAAATCAGATGACGCTATGGCGTATGAAAATATTGTTATTATCTCTGATTACAATAAGCTTCATCTCGAGTTAGATGTAAACATCGGTGATAAATTATACAAGTCACTATGCGAAAGCTATGATGATGTGTATGTAATGATAGATGGACAGAAGATACCGCTTACTCTCTGCGAATACACAAATGCTGAATTGGTAGCTATGCAAAGTGTGAATATGTACACCAACATAATGTTTAGCTTTGAAGGTGCGGATAATAAACTAAATATGGGGGACAAGCTTCCGGTATATGTTACAACAAGTCAGAATAAGCCGGGACTTAGAATAGGTATGGATTCGCTTTACACAAGCGGCACAGAGAGCTTTGTGTATGTGAAGACGGATAACGGAAAAGAAAAGAGGGTTATAGAAACCGGAAAAAGAAATGATTTGTATGTGGAGGTATTATCAGGCTTAGAAGAAGGCGAATGGGTATATTATTCATCAAATGCAATAGTGCCGGAGGAATATGATACCTACGAGGTGGAGAAGTCAACGTATACAATATCAGGAAGTGATATGGGCATAAAAGGGCAGAAGGCACATACCAAGCTGTACGCATACTACTGGAATGAGGGCGGCGATGTAGATAAGGTATATTTTGATAAGGGAGATAGCGTAAAAAAGGGTGATTTGATATGTACTCTGAAGACAAAGGATGGCTTTGGAAGCAGGGTTGAGCTTCAGAATACTATAAATAATCTTGCAGAGCAGAAGAAAACTATGCTGAAGAGCTATGATACGCAGCTTGAAGAACTTGACAAACAGATAGCTGCTGCAAGAGCAGTAAGGGATGCAGCAGAGCAAGAAGCAGAAGTACCGGCTGATACAGCAACCGATACGGATGCAACATTGGCAACTGACGGAGATGCTGATGAGGAAGTACCAACTTCAAAAACAGTTGTTGAGAGGTTGCAGTGTGATAAGCATATCACAGAATATGAAAAGGAGATTAGTATACTGCAGTTGGATGCAGCTTCAAGACAGGCAAACAGGCAATTCGAGGAGCTGGATAAAAGAAATGATGGTTCGGGAAATATATATATATACGCAAACCAGGACGGAATTATAAGCCAGATGTATGCCTATGAGGGAAGAACCATACTTGAGGATATGCCTATATTGTTCAAGATAAATTCTGTTGAAAGCGACAAGATAGCCTTCCAGACAGGCGCAGATTATGTGGGTGTCGGAAGTACGGTCACGATAACCTTGGAGGATGGAACAACTGTAGAAAAGGAAGTAATAGGAAATGCAGGCTCACAAAGCAAATGCTACCTGGGATATAGAAAGGATAAGGTGTATATTACAACCTGTGCGGCTGAAAATAAGGCTTATATAACATATGACGGGCTTCCGGAGGATTTGGAATTGGCAAATGCTGATATTAATTATTCGCGTGTAAGAATTCCGGACGCAATAGCTATACCTAGGAGGCTTGTGCACGAAGAAAAAAGTGATAGAAGTGCATCGACATATTATTATGTATGGAAATATATTGATGGTCAGATTGTAAAGCAGTATGTAGATATGCAGGAGGAATTTAATTCAAAGGCTAGTATGTGCATATTAGGCGGAGTGGAAGCAGGTGATGTGCTTATAGAAGAAAAGGTGGTGACAGCAAAGTGAGAACATATGTAATACAGAAAATTAAGAACAAGAAAATACTCAATCTTTGTCTGTTGCTCGGTATAGTTCTAATGATTGCAGTATGCTCCTGTACGCCTATGTTTGAAAGGGGCTCGTTAGACAAGCTTCTGCAAAGAAAGCTTGAAGAGAAAATGGTTGAGGAAAATGCATATCCGGTTTCATTATACAGAATATATGTAGATAAATCCAAGGAGATGAAGTATCAGACACTTAAGGATTCTATAATGAAATATAAGAATACATGGGATGATTACATAGATATCCCAAGTATGAATTTTCAGTATATTATAAGATTGTCCGCTGAGAAGGCTAATCACAGCTTTGGTACGAATACTGAATGGATAAACATTGGGTGTATACCGGGAATGGAAGAGCATATCGACATTCTATCAGGAACCTTGGAGGGTGATGAAAGCGGAATATATCCATGTTATATGACAGAGAGGACTATGGATGTCTGTAATTATATGGAGGGTGACATACTTACCCTGGACGGAATGCAGGATGCAAGCGGCAAGCCTCTTAAGCTTAAGGTTATGGCTATCATAAAAGAGAAAAATGACGGAAGCTACTTTTGGCATAAGCATATTATGGAGGAGGATAAGCTGTTGCTTGTCCCTGAGTATGCTATGGAGGATATGATAGATAATTATTATCATTCAGATGTCTATTATGAGATGAATGAGCTTTATGATTATCGCAGTATCAATAGCAGCAATGTAGACGATTTGAAATACTACATAGAGGAATTCCATAAGCAGGATGCAAACATAAAGGACAGCGTACTTCAGTTATTCGAAGAATATGCTGCAGATAAAAGCTTTGTAAGTACGATATGCTGGGTTCTCGAGCTGCCTATCATAATGCTTATGTTTGCGTTTATCTATATGGTTGTCTCGCAGATTTTAAGTATGGAATCAGGCGAGATTGCGATGCTTACGAGCAGAGGCTTTAGCAGATTGCAGGTTATGGGTCTGTACCTTAGACAGTCTGGTATATTGGCTGCAATAGGCTGCGTATTGGGACTTCCGCTGGGATATCTGTTATGTAAGCTTGCGGCTTCCACGGATGGATTTTTGGATTTTGCAATTAAGGACGTAAGTATATATCATGCCAGGTGGATGATGATACCATATGCTCTTGGGGCAGCAGTTATTTGTATGATATTTATCACTATTCCGGTTGCCTTCTATGCAAAGGATACTATAATCCAGCGTAGAACAAGGAAGAATACGAAGGCAAACACGAAGGTCATAAGACAGCTTGCATTCAATATAGGTATGCTTGGTATATCACTGTATCTTCTATATAACTTCAATGCCAGAAGGGGAGATTTATCCATAAAGGTGCTAACCGGAGGAAGACTTGATCCGATAATGTTTTTGAATCTTACATTCTTTCTCTTTGCCTGCGGGCTGTTGGGACTTCAAATACTGCATGGTGTAGTAAGACTGGTATATTGGCTTGGAAGAAGGAGATGGAAGCCCAATACATATGCGTCATTACTTCAAATAA
Organism: uncultured Lachnospiraceae bacterium; assembly: GCA_945836565.1. GTDB lineage: Bacteria > Bacillota > Clostridia > Lachnospirales > Lachnospiraceae > Coprococcus_C. Next base: position 4,864 of record CAMALN010000047.1, on the reverse strand, counting down.
TAAGAGGTGGGAGCAAGAGCCAGTTTATAGCTGTGTTTCTTATATTTACGGTATCTATGGGTATAGTTGATGCAAATGTAGCAGGGACAATTAACACAAATAATGAGGAGCGTACGGCCTATAATATAGGAGCTGACTTCATATTAAATGAGGAGTGGATACCTAAGTCATATAAGGATTCACAGCAAAGGAAGACTGTGAGATATTATGTGGAACCCGACTACCAAAGGTATAGTGATTTACTTTCCGATAAGGTTGATAATATGACAAGGGTTGTGAGAGATAAGGATGTAAAGGTATCTGCATCAGGCGCAACTGCTACAGGCTGCATGATGATGGCAATCAATACTAAGGAATTCGGTGAGACAGCAGATCTTATGGATGGCTTGAATGATACTCATTGGTATAATCTACTGAATGAGCTTGCAGTAAATGGCACAGGTATCCTTGTGTCTGAGAACCTTGCACAGATGCTTAACATATCTGTAGGGGATACTATTAAATATACCAGAACCAGTGAGCTATCAAGCTCCGAAAAGTCTGAAGCAACTGCCGTAGGAATAGTATGCGGTATATTTAAGGCTTGGCCATCGTATGAGCAATACAGCTATGGATATAACGAGGCTGGGGAATATGTCATGAACCAGAACTATGGTATAGTAGTGAATTATGCAAATGAGAAAAATGTATTTGGAGATACTCCTTATGAGATATGGATGCGTCTAAAGCCGGGAGTTGGTACACAGGATATATTGAATACAGTTGAGGAAGCGGGTATAACGGTGACTTCATCAAAAAGCAGGGAGGATACAATTGTTGCACTTAGAAATTCATCCGTTATTCAGATAACAAATGGTTTGTTCACACTTAGCTTTCTTATAAGTCTTGTGCTTTGTACCATAGGCTTCCTTATATATTGGATAACCTCGATAAAGCAAAGAGAGCTTCTCTTCGGTATATACCGTGCGATGGGTATGTCATTTAAGGAAGTAAATGGTATGCTGATGCTTGAGCAGATATTGTCATCGCTGCTTGCAGGTATCTTGGGAGGTGTATCGGGAATGCTTGCATCGCTGCTGCACACAGGAGTACTTTCTATAGTGTATCTGCCTAGAAGACACAACATAGCATTGCATACGGTTATCGATGGCTTGAATCTGGCGCGATTCATGGTGGTACTTTGTGTGATGATAGTTGTATGTCTTGTGGTTATGAGGAATCAGATTAAAAAGCTTAACATGATTCAGGCTATAAAGATGGGGGAGGATTAGATGAGTTATATTGATGATAACATTATTGTAGGCGAAAATATAAAACGAGCATTCCCCATAGCCGGAAGGGAAGATTTCTATGCACTTAAGGGGATGGACATTATCATACCTCGGGGAAGGCTCACTATATTAAAGGGACGCTCGGGTTCCGGTAAGACAACTCTTATGAACATCATAGGAGCACTCGATGTGGCAACGGAAGGAAATGTACATTTCGATGGCGAAAACCTGAGTACCATGAAGGAAAGAGACAGAGAAAGACTGCGCAGATATGAGATGGGTTATGTATTCCAGTCAGTTGGATTAATTCCCATTATGAGTGCGTATGAAAATGTAGACTTTGGGTTAAGACTTGCTGACTACAAGGAAAATCATGATGAGAGAATAAGGCAGTGTCTTGATATGGTCGGACTTGGAGACAGACTGCTTCATGTACCACAGGAGATGTCCGGTGGTGAGCAACAGAGGGTTGCGATAGCGAGGGCCATAGCGCATAAGCCGAAGATTATATATGCGGATGAGCCGACAGGTGCTTTGGATACGCTGACGGGACTCAGTGTCATGAAGGTGTTTAAGGAGCTTGTGGAATTGGAAGGGATAACAATAGTTATGACTACACACGATCCGAACCTCATGGAGTTTGGTGACGTGGTATATGAGATTGAGGACGGTGAGATTATTGGACGAGAAGAACACACTAATTGATTGTGATGCATTGGTTAAGATATACAAATCCAAGGATGTGGAGGTGATGGCTCTGCAGGGTCTCGATCTCAAGATAAATAAGGGAGAAATTCTCGCCATAATAGGAAAAAGTGGAAGTGGAAAGTCTACACTTATGAATATGATTGGCGGTCTTGAGCGTCCTACAGCGGGAAAGCTCTACCTTAACGGAGAGGACCTGTATGCCAGAACTGACCGTGAGATGGTGGATTACAGAAAGAATAAGGTTGGCTTTGTGTGGCAGATGAGCTCGAGAAATCTCCTTCCATATCTTACCTCGGTGGAAAATATTGAGGTGCCTATGTATGGCAGCGGAAGAAAGAAGAAACAGATGCGAGAACGGGCACTTATGCTTCTGGATATGGTCGGGCTTTCTCATAAGGCGAATTCATACCCTATGCAGATGTCAGGAGGAGAACAGCAGAGGGTTGCAATTGCCGTAGCTCTTGCAAATGAACCTGAGCTACTGCTTGCAGACGAGCCTACGGGTGCTGTAGACAGCAAGACCTCTGCTGATATTCAGGCATTATTCAGAAGGCTTAATGAAACGCTTGGACTGACTATAATTATAGTAACCCACGATATGAAGCTTGCCCATAATGTTGACAGAGTACTTATGATATCCGATGGAAAGATAAGTACTGAGAAGGTTATGAAGGATGAGTATCGCAAGACTATGCAGGCATTGTCAGATGGTGAGCTTTCATCGAATACTACGCATGAGGAATATTCTATACTTGACAAAGCGGGTAGAGTTCAGTTAAATGAAGATATCCTGGAGAGAGCGGGTATCGATAGCAAGAGAGTAAAGATTAAGCTCGAGGGTAACCAGGTTATAATAACCAAGGAATAAGGTGAGATAATGTTTAACTCTAAATCAAAGGCAGCAAGACGAAGAATAGAAGCCATATTTAACGAGATACAGATTAATCTTGAAAATAATTATAAGGATCTGGCAATAGGTGCCAGAAAGCAGGCGGAGGAGACACTTGCTTCACTGAAGGATGAATTAAGTGACAAGGACTATGCGAAGCTTAAAGTGAGACTTGATGATTATACTAAGCGTATGGAGGGATATCATCACTAATATAGCTGGTGAAGGAATGAGTATGTTAAGAGATAAAACCTTTCTGCTTAGGCTTGCGCTTATTATACTAAGTATAGGGCTGCTGATAATCAACATAACTATGAAAAAGCGCAGAGAAAATGTTGTAAATGATGAGAGAACCTATTATGATTTCGCTATGGGAACATCTGTTGCTGTGCTTGTATATCCGGGAAAAGCATCTGATGCGTCTTCCGAGCAGCTGTCACTTGAGCTTATAGAGGACATACAGAGACTTGACGAAGAGGTTATATCATACAGGGTGGATAAAAGTGAGACTTCGAGATTAAATGCGGGCCTTAAATCGGGAGAAAAAATAGCTGTGTCTGATGAGCTGATGACTATAATCAAAGGCTCATACAGAATATGTGAAGACAGTGACGGAGCTTTGGATATCACACTTGGACCATTGCTTTCCTGCTGGAATATAGAGACAGCCACTGCAGAGGACTTCGTAGTCCCTGAAAAGGATGACATAGAAAGAAGCCTTGAGGAAACAGGCTATGAGAAGCTTATAATGGATGAAGGTGAGAATTCAATACATGCGTCGTCACCGATAAGCTTGAATTTTGGCTCCACAGGTAAGGGATACGCCTTAGATATAATCAGGCAGAAGCTTGAAGAAGAAGCTGTGACAGGTGCGCTTATCTCCGTAGGCGGGAGTGTACTTGCTTATGGAAAAAAGCCTGATGGTGAGGCATGGCGGATAGGGATAAGAAATCCGCGTAAGAGCGCAGAGGATATGATAGGGTATCTGGAATTTGAAGCAGAACCGTATATATGCATATCAACGTCAGGAGATTATGAAAAATATATAGAAAAGGATGGTATCAGATATCATCATATATTAGACAGAGCATCCGGGGCGCCTGCAAGAAGTGGGCTTTCATCAGTTACTGTTGTGTCACGGTACGGAATAGACAGCGATGGATTATCGACAGCCTGTTTTGTACTCGGTATAGATAAATCATATGAGCTGCTAAGCAAATACAATGCAGAAGCAGTATTTGTAGATGAGAACGGTGTAGTAACAGTTACTGACGGCTTAAAGGACAATTACAAGGGGAATTAATGCAAGCATGATAATCGGCAGTAGTTTTATAAGACTACTGCTTTTTTTGAATGCAAATCCCGGTATAAAGTCAAATATACATACAGCCAGGGCGCTTATGACGATTTTAAGCAGCATAAAAACATCGCCGTAAGCGATAGTGCAACATATTATCGAGACTATCAACATAGGCAGAATAGCACCAAGTATACAGCTAAGCTTAATACTTAGCCGGTTAGTGTTTCTAAGTGCAATATAATATCCTTGTTCGGCATCCTTAACATATACGAGTAATCCCAGTAAGCCTGCAAATATGATAAGAAGCATAGATACCTCCAATACAGGAATCTGGAGAGGCTGGGTAATATCTTCGGAGTAATAGCTGTCAGAGCTTCGTTCCTCTATCCTGAAAAGCTCATCTGATGAGATGTAGTAATTCATTAATTCCCTTAGTTCGTCATCCTGTTCAGGAGAATCATATGAGAATAAGAGAATATCCGTACTATAAAGCTTAAATATATGGCAGAATATGGTTTCACCGATAGAATTTGCCATAGTGGTATGGGATGAGGTGTACTGAAGTATAGTGTTATCATCGGCGATTCCTTTGATATAATCATCAAAAAAGCCGGACGGAATATAAAAACCGCATTCATCCTTACCGGACTCAACATTTCTTCTAAGCTGCTCGAGACTGTCTGTTACATAGAAGGT
>CAMALN010000046.1 GCA_945836565.1 uncultured Lachnospiraceae bacterium | reverse complement strand
TATCAGCTCCGATATATTTTCCAAGCTCTGTCATAAAGCTCTGGCAGAATGCCATAATCTCTCTATCTGACTTACCCTTAGGATCGAAGTCGGAACCACCCTTACCACCACCGATTGGAAGAGTTGTAAGTGAGTTCTTGAAGATCTGCTCGAAACCAAGGAACTTGATGATACCAAGGTTTACTGATGGGTGAAGTCTCAAACCTCCCTTGTAAGGTCCGATAGCGTTGTTAAACTGTACACGGAAACCTCTGTTTACCTGTACCTGTCCGTTATCGTCTACCCAAGGTACTCTGAACATAATCTGTCTGTCCGGCTCTGTGATTCTCTCGAGGATAGCATTCTTTCTGTAAAGCTCCTCATTTGCATCGATTACAGGTCTCAAGGAATCAAGAACCTCTGTTACTGCCTGAAGGAATTCAGGCTGGTCAGCGTTTTTCTTCTGTACTATCTCAAGTACTTCATCAACATATGACATTTTTCATCCTCCTAAAAATATTAGTATAGTTTTTTATCGACCTTTCAATTATATTACACGACATATAGAATGTAAAGGAAAAACTGCATCACTTTACCATAATAAAGCATTAACCTATCTTCTACTCCTGCTTATGCACGGTATATGGCTCTCTCCAATACTTACATCTGTGCTTTACACAAGTGGAAAATACTATCTGTGTCTTGGTCTTACCGAACTTTTGAAGCTCACCGATAAAGGAATCAAGCTCAGCAGTAGTTGGGAATCTCACCTCTATCAGCATAGAGAAATCGCCTGTGACGCAATTACACTCTACCACATTGAGCACACTGTCTATAAAAGGATAGAATTCCGCTTTCTGCTCCGGTTCAACCTGCAGATTGATGAATGCCTTGATATAATGTCCCATAGCTTCAGGGTTTATTCTGGTAGTAAAGCCCTCTAAGACTCCCTCCTCCAGCATCTTGTCTATTCTGGCACCAACAGCTGTCGGTGACATGAATACCTCTGCTGCAATATCCTTGAGAGACGTCCTTGCATTGTCCTGCAATATTGTAAGTATCTTCTCATCTATCTCATCGAGCTTGTAATATATTAACTCCTTCTTTTCCATGATAATCCCCTTCTTATTTTATAAACAATATTATGAACATAATGGCAAATATAGTATCCGGAACAATCAAAACAAACACATCACATTATACTCTAAATTTTTTTAAAATACAAATCGAGCAGGCTAACGCCTACTCGATTAGCACTTCGCATAACCACATCGCTTTCGCTACGCTTCAGCTCAGTGATTATACGTTCGCCAAATACAGATTCTCGTGCAAGCACGAATCTGTACTTGGCTCATCGTGCATAACAAAAACCCGAATCAAACGATTCGGGTTTTAGGTTGATGATAAAAAACATTTGCCTAACGTCGGATTAGGCTTTTTGACTATGTCGAAAGATACTCAACAAACTGTCATATAATGATGATAGTTGTATTGTAGCACACTTAATATTTTATACAATAGCTATCCTTGTCTTTAGTGTTTTCCTCTAAAAATTATCATTTTGCTTGTTTTAACTGTGTGAATATCGTTTCTGCTTGTTTTTATCAAGTCAAATATTATACATTATAGTCTCTTCGCATCTCCTGTGCAGCCTGTTCAAGCTGTGCATAAAGCTCCCTTGAGGATATAACCCGGCATCCATTTCCCCTGGTAATAGTCTGTATAAGCCCATCCGATGTAGCCACAGTGATGTCGAGCTTTGCAACCTGCTCGTGCGTATACCTTTCTATGAAAGCATCTGCTGTCTCTCCCTCTTTGGTATGCACAATCTGCACACCGTCTACAGCCTCCGAGCTGCCCTTATTGCCCTTAACCTTATATCCGTCAAATACTATCAGTATATCCTTTCCTGTTGCTCCCCGATAATTAGCGAGCAGGAATACAAGCTTATCCTTAGCCGCCTGCATCTGCTCCACCGCAAGCGACTTTAGCTCATCCCAGGCGAATATGACATTATATCCATCTACTATAAGAAGCTTATCCTTCTTAGCTACAGGACGAGCCGGTCTGGTATTCACTATGTCCTCATGGCGTCTCTTATAAGGATTCTTCTCCGGAGCCTTGCCACTCTTTTTATTGGCGGAAAATGTTTTATTATATATCTCTTCTATCTCATCTAAACCAATTGTATAATCAAATTTCTCTCTGCTACGAATGGTCGCTTCAACCGCTACAGCCTCGCCTTCCACCTCATCCTGTACATGCATATATGCCTTAACCTGATCCCATGGAACGATAAAGCCCGAGCCCTGCGCACAGAACACTGACGAGCTCGGATTCCTCATATCCTGCTCTGCGTCATACCCAATCTCTGCTATCACTTCCTCAGGATTGTGACATACATCATAGCCTCTTAAGCTAACCGATATCGAGCCTGTTCCGCTTGTATATGCATATACATTTTCCTGATAGTCACGAAGTGTTGCAACAGGAGCATATCCTCTTATACTAGCTCTTTGTCCCGATATCTCCGGAGGCTCCATAGTGCCAAAACGGTTTTCAATATCAGTCATTGCACGCCCTATCATATTCTCAGGTATATCAAGTACAAAATTATAATATGGCTCAAGCACCACATTTTCCGCTTCCATAAGCCCCTGTCTGACTGCCCTGTAGGTAGCCTGACGAAAATCTCCGCCCTCCGTATGTTTGGTATGCGCCCTTCCATTTACGACAGTAAGCTTTACATCCGTAAGCTGTCCTCCTACTGCTGTGCCGACGAAGCTTCTCTCCCTTAAATGTGTCATGATAAGCCGCTGCCAATTCCTGTCAAGTACATCCTCACTACAGTCTGCAGCTACCTGCACTCCGCTGCCTCTCTCGCCCGGCTCAAGCCTGATATGAGCCTCCGCATAATGTCTTAACGGTTCAAAATGTCCTACACCTATAACCGTATTTGCAACAGTTTCTTTATAGGTAATTCTCCCGGCATCAAATTCCGGCAATGCACCCAAGCGTTCCTTGATAAGCCGGGTCATAACCTCCAGCTGCACACGTCCCATCAATTTGACGTATATACTCTCGTCGCGCTCATCCCACACAAGCATAAGCTCCGGCAGCTCCTCCTCAAGCTGCTTTAGCTTCGGAAAAAGCTGTCTCGTACTCACATCCGCACCGAATCTCATCCTATAGGATATAACCGGTTCGATAAGCTCCATATTATTTTGCTCAAAGCTTCCAAGTCCCTGCCCTGCATAGGTTGATGTAAGACCTGTCACGGCATACACTCTGCCCGGCTCCCCTGTATCACAGGTCTCATAATTCGTACCATTATATATCCTAATCTGATTTACCTTCTCATCCGCTCCATTTTCATCTTTACATACAATATCACGTACAGACAGTTTACCGCCCATAATTTTAATATGTGTAAGTCGGTTTCCCTTATCATCCCGCGTTATCTTATATACTCTGGCTCCGAATTCATCCGGATAGCTTTTCTCCACAGTGTATGTATCAAGACCGTCCAATAAGACTCCTATACCATGAAGCTTTAATGCAGAGCCAAAATAACATGGATATATATTTCTTGAGGCTACCAATCCGGCTATATCCTCATCTGACACGTAGCCGGCATTCATATATTGCTCCAACACCTCTTCAGCTGATGAATTAACAGCTATCTCTTCATCGCGTTTCTCCACAGTATATGGTGACGCTTCGTCCACATTCATATCAATAATCGCATCCGAAAACTCAGCCCGTAATTGTGCGATAAGCTCAGCATGACTGCCTTCCGCTCTGTCCATTTTATTTACGAATATAAAGGTCGGAATATCATAATTTTTGAGCAGACGCCACAAGGTTCTCGTATGTGACTGTACACCCTCAGTCCCACTTATAACCAGAACCGCATAGTCCAAGACCTGAAGACATCTCTCCATCTCTGCCGCAAAATCTATGTGTCCCGGAGTATCAAGCAATGTAAACTCTGTATCACCATAGATGAATTCAGCCTGCTTTGAAAAAATGGTTATGCCTCTTTCTCTTTCCTGTTCATCATTGTCGAGCCAGCTGTCTCCTTCATCGACTCTTCCAAGCTTCCTTATCGCCTTACTTTCATATAACACAGCCTCCGACAAGGTTGTCTTGCCTGCATCTACATGTGCGATAAATCCTATAGTAATGTGCTTCATTTCCTATCCCTTTGTAATATGATATATTTCATCTCCATTGACCGGACACAGACATCTCTTGTCAATTTCATTTACAACTACCATTCGTTCATTTCCTTCAGAAACCTTGCCTATAACTGATGCTGCTATGCCGGCCTTTGCAAGTGCAGCAACTGCTGCCTCTCCGTCATCCACCACCGCAAGTAGCGAGCCTGTACCCTCGAGCATATAAGGATTAAGGTTAAAATACTCACATATCTCGATAGTCTCCTGCTTTATATCAAGCTTTATGTGGTCTATCAATATTCCCCGCTCCAGCCAGCTTCCAAGCTGCCACAAAGCACCATATATTCCGCCGAAGGACACATCATGCATATAGTACAGCGCAAAACCCTTTGCCGCCAATAGGCATTCCGTCTCCTTCTTTATACTATATGCAGACTCATCTATACGCGCGCCGTCCAGATAGCTCTTCGCAAATCTTTCCGATAGCTCATCATATTTCTCATCTAATATAAGATTGGTTCCCATAAGTCCTACGTGCTTGGTCATAATTATATCCATACCGGGCTTTACGTTCCTCCTGATAGGATTAAACTCTCCCTTGGTGCCAAGCAAGGTCACGTAAAACTGTGGCTTTACCACAGCAGCGGAAACCTCAGTATGTCCTCCCATAAGCTGGATAGAATTCGCTTCCGCCAGTGAGTTAAAGTCCGCCATATAGCTCTTAAGCTTTCCTTCTTTTATACCCTGCGGCAAAAGCATATATACTCTCGCGCCCTTGCATACTCCGCCTGAACAGCAGAAATTATTCGACGCCTTCGTCCACGCAATAGCCGGTGTATCACCTGTTCCGTCAGCTGTAATCATCCCATCAAGACAGGCGAAATCATTTCCGATTGCCGCCCCGTGACTTAATGTCTTATCCTGCTTCCTTATATGCTTTATAACCGTTCTCGAGAGATACCTCTCCGCCAAGCTTCCTAAGCCAGTGGGGCCAGTGGGGACGGGAAAAGTGGCTTTTTTACTGTCCCCTTTGGTCTCCTTTTTTCTCAATATATCTACCGTATGCGCAGCAGCACCTATTAGCTCCTGCCTCTCACATACCGACATCTGGTACTGCACAAACCTCTCGAAGCCATCATCATCAAGTTGCCTCAAGAATGGCCTTATATAATTTGCCGCTCCATCAGGGGAGATTATCTTCTCGCGCTCAAGCCCTGCTGCTACATTGTATCTTGCTATATCCTCCATACGCACATAATCATACAGGTCCTCCTCGCCCGGAATTATGCGAAAGTTCTCCGAAAGCATACCATTTTCCATACATTCCTTTATGTGGTTTTCCTGTATTCCGTACATTATAACTGCATATTCATTCATAACATACGCCACAAATATATATCCGCCCGGCTTCGTAACTCTCTTTGCCTCCGAAAGCGCCTTCACCTTATCCTCATCATTTATAAGATGATACATTGGCCCAAACAAAAGCGTGAGGTCAAAGCTGTCGTCCGCAAAGCGCTTGAGCCTTACTGCATTTCCCTGATAAGCCTTGACTGCACTGTTTTTCTTCTTCAGTATACCCAGATTATATTTGACCAGTTCCACGGCACTTACATCATAGCCTTCCTTACTAAGTGCCACGCAGTACCTGCCCGTACCAGCGCCTATATCCAGTATCGAAAGCTCACCGGGCGATGTATAGCCACGTTCCTTCATAAGCCTGTCTATCGCTTCATGTACGTACTTCATCGTTATCCTATATTCTATCTGACCATGCCTTGAATCAAACCTTTTTTCTTCATTAAATTTGTTGTAATACTTCTCTATGTTGTTCATATTTCCTCCAAGCCAATGGGGACAGTAAAAAAGCCACTTTTCCTGTCCCCATTGGCTTATATTAATCTTGAATCTTCGTTACCGGAACGAAAGCTTGCACGTCGTTCATCATATTCCAGTTCTAATATACGCTCGCAGTTTTTTTTGAGCTCATCGCCCTTGTATAAAGGTAATTTCTCAATTTCCTTATTCAATTCATGTATGCGGCTTCTGCAATAGGCCGCCTCCGCTTCGTATGTAGTAAAACGATTTGGCATAACCTGTTTTGTCCACTTACAGCCCTTGCACAACACCATATACCGCAAGGTGGCGTGAAAGCAGTCCCTGCTCGTTATGAATATCCAAAAGATGATCCAACAGGATACTACCACCCCTATCAGCCCATACATCATTATAAGCATGTATATCAAAAAGAGAATAAATCCAAAGGCAATCCATGAGGCAATCATTTCGATTTTACGATTCTGCATTTTCTTCGGTATGCCGTTTAGCTGTTCGGCATACATTGACCTTATGAATATCAGTCTATCCTCGGCTTGTCTTTTTAGGCTGAAATTTTCATTTATTATTGTCTCCTGTGACTTTACCGCCACAGCATTTCCATCTGCATCCTTTAGATTAAATGCCATAATCATCTACCTTTTCTATATACACCAAAGCTTCATATACATCAAAGCTTCATATACCTACAACTGCGCATTGCCAATGTTCATTGTACCACAAATATGTCTCTATACCTAATATAGCTTTCCATCATAGTACTGCAACAGCAAATCCACAACTCGCTCATAGGCAATCATTCCGTCCTTGACACCATTTGCCTTAAGGCTCGCATTTGTAAAATTCTCCGATGCCTTGCTGACCTTCTCGGTGACAACAGGGGATTTCTTCTCAACGCGCTGCCACGTGTCGTATGGTACAAACTGCTCATCCCATTTTACATAATCACTCTTAGCGATTTGCGACTTATACTCTTCTTCTGAAACGCTTTCCTTATAAGCCTTATCCACATAATAAAGCACTGACAGGTATCCGCTATACTGCACAAACGCATCCTCCGAACCTGTGCATGCCAGAAAAGCTATAAAGTTTGCCTCATCCTCATAGATATAGCCCTTTATATGCGACAGCTCATGGCAAAACGTCGTCGGCACATTTGTTATATACATATTTCCATTATAATTTGCCTCCATAGAAAACGGGAAATAGTATCCATAGATATACGACTGCGTCATAAGGTCCGAATACATCATTTTCTTCACGTCCGGATAATACCCCTTAAGTCGTGGATAATCCTCAGAAAGCCTCGTCATATCACGCTTTGCCTGTGCCTGCATATCCTTGTCGTACATAATGTATCCATTTTCATCTCTTGGCATCGTAAGGCTGTATTCATTGCACGTCTCCACGATGTAATTCCTCAGCGTCCTTAGCTCCTCTATGCCATATGTCCTTGCTTCTGCCATGGGATTCCCATCTATGGGAATAGTATGATACAGCATGCTGCAATTTAGCGTCATAATCGCACACACGATAACCACAATATATGCAAGCACTATATAATACCTCTTTGCAAATTTTAATACTGCTTTCCTTTTACGTAAAAAACATAAGCTTACAGCAAAAATAATCGAAAACAGCACAAGCAATACAGCTATCGTGACGAGTATCTCCCCTACGGAAAATGAAAATATATCCATAAATCTTCCAAAGGTATTCAACCATACGGGAAATATCTTATCTGCATAAAAGTCACACCAATTAATGCCCGTCACATGCTGCAATGATGGCGCAGCCCACGCCAGAATATTGACAATCGCTATGACAATAATCGATATTCCTAGTATCTTAAAATGCTTACGGCTGTTCATGTTTTACGTTCCTTTCCTACAGTGATAGCATAGTCTATAATACCCTTTAGCTATCGGTCTATACTCCCACATTGCGGTCTGTGATGTAGGTATACACATCTCCAACATGCTCACCAAGCAAAACCTTCGGATACTGTGCAAACTCCTCCCTGGTTGTTGCACCGGTCAGCACTGCGGCAAAATCAACATCTGCATTTTTCGCTGTCTTCGCATCTACAATACTGTCTCCAACATACAGTACTTCCTTTTTATCAAAACCAAATCTGTCGATAGCATACAGCAATCCCTCAGGACTCGGTTTCTCTACCTTCACGTCATCACCACCCACTATGAGGTCAAGCAGTGATAGTGCATCGAACTTTGTGAAGATATCCCTAATTCTATAGCTGTATTTGGTGGTTACTATGCCTATCTTATATCCCCTGTCCCTCAATTCCTGCAATATCTCTTTAACGCCCTGATACAGCACAGTGCCGGCAACCATAACCTCATCTGCCTTCTTTACAAAAAGCTGTCTGAAGTTCTCTGCCGCCTCATCAGAAGCATCTCCCGTCAGAGCTTTGTATGTCTCCTTTAAGGTGAGCCCGATAGTTTTGCGTATCCTGCTCTCCTCCTGCGTCTTAAGTCCCATAGCCTCCATCACATAATTCACACAGGCTACTATTCCTTCAGTCGAATCTCCCAATGTGTAATCAAAATCAAATATTATCGCTTTGTACATAACTACCTCCCAGCCAATAGGGACACTAAAAAAGCCACTTTTCCCGTCCCCACTGGCTCTTTACTTTTTCTCTGTGTTCAAGGCGAAACGCCTTTGGTGACATGCCGACAAGCTTACTGAATATCTTGTGGAATGCCTCCGATGACTGATAGCCGCAGGATAAGGCGATGCTTTCAATCGGAAGGTCTGTAACTCTAAGCATATACTGGGCTCTCGTTATTCTAAAATTCTGCAGGTATTTTATAGGTGACATACCTGTATATTCCTTGAACAGCGAGCTTAGATAGCTACGGTTTACTCCCACATAATCAGATATTTCATTTATTGTAACGGGCACACTATAATGGTTCTGAATATATGTTATAGCATGGTTTACATAAGTATTCCCCGATATGGTTCCTATCTTTTCCTGCTGCCCCTCGGCTATCACCGACAGAAACAGATACAGCATACCTATCAGACGATAGCTGTCCGCCTGATTGGAATAGTTATGCTTCAGCATATCAAATACGTATTTTTTAAGCTTATCCCCCTGGTCACAGGAAAATATCGGGGCCGCTTGAGACAAACCTATTGAATTCAATATATTCTTGGCCT
>CAMALN010000045.1 GCA_945836565.1 uncultured Lachnospiraceae bacterium | reverse complement strand
GTCGTACTATCTGCAAGCATTCCTCTTATACTGTATTCACAGCCCGGAGTTAAACCCGAATAATGTACTCTATCAAGTATTATCATATAGTCCATAGTGATTTCTGTATACAGTTCTATACTCCGGTTATCCAACATCTCCGGTTCAAGTAAGGTTTCCCTTAAGACCTCCGTTGTTATTTCGTAATTTAATACTTCACTATTTATTATTTCTTTTTTTGTTGTCTCTTCTTTTTTTACATTCTCACCTTGTGTATTACAATTTCTTACCTCTTCCATTTTTATTTCATCCTTCAGGTTATACTCTATATTCTGTCCGCATAAATCCTTTGTATTTTTCATACTCCGCATTCCTGCTATGCAGGTTGCAAAGGTCATCAATCCGCATATTATATATACCCTCCATATCTCCTTCATATTTATCTTTCTCCTTTCGTCCCAAACAAATTTCCCACGCATTTTCGTCCCGGCAAGTTCCCCACTGCATAGGCTTCCCTATATGACATATCGCTCTGTCACCCCTCTATGGCATATTGCAGATTACTCTTCGTGACATCTCAAGACCTGTTAAGCGACAAAAAATTCCTCATCAGCGAAAGCTACTATATCTCCGGATTTAAGCTCCACATAGGCTTGTGCATCAATTCTTTTATTATTTACAAAGGTACCGTTTGTGGAACCTGCGTCACACATCATGATTTTCCCTTCCCCACGATACAATCTTGCATGCACCCTGCTTATCTGAGTTCTGTCCAATACATAATCTGCTGTATCCTTACCCCTTCCTATTACCAAAACCCCATCCTCTTTTATCTCTATTGGTGACAGAGCACCATTGCTGAGCGGAACCAATCTGTTTGGTACACGAGCAGGTTTTTCTGCATAATTCTTACACGCCTCAGCATATTGCACAGCATTACCCCCTGACTGAGATTCAGATATGGCTTCAAGTCTATACGCTTCCATGTCCTCTCTTAGCTCTTTTTCTTGCTTAATTTCTCTATATACAAGAAAAATCTCCGTTGCGCATATCACAAAGAACAATAGGCTAATAGTAATCCATATCAATCCATGTCCGCCAAAAATATATATGAGGCAGCTTATCGCTGATACTAAAAAAAGAAGGACAAGACATACCTTCTGTTTCACAGTAGGCATATCATCATCTCCCTCTTCGAAGACTACGTGCTCCCTATACTCAATGCTTTGACTATCCGCAACATATGGATGGCTCACAGTCTGATTTACTCTGACATTTTCATCATAATATATCGCCTGAGCCATTACCGAATTATCCTTTGTCGTATTTGCAGAACACATATAATTCCGAATATCAAAATCATCCTCTGTGGCCTTATCATACAAATCATATAATAGATTAACCCCTGCTCGGTCATGGTGATCGAATATTTTCATCATATATTCCAGGATTCCCTTTAGCTGGATACGCATATCCACCGCATATCCCGGAACACATATGAGCCTCATTGTATGTTCCCTTGTGTCTATATACATATACATCGGCTGAAGCACTATATCATTTGGTGACAGCAGATATTCTTCCATTTTATTGATACACTCTACAAGCTGCTTCAGAAACAATCTTAAGAATTCTCCGTCAGGCTTTTTTCTTTGCAAATATCTGTCAAAAACGTAATATGCTTTCGTATTGAATCGAAGTATAAGCTTACCGTCAATCTCGTTTTCATAGGGTGAAATCAGAATGGCTATATCATTTTTCTCAAGCATCTTTAGTCTGCATATCAAGCCTCTTTCTGATATATCTTCCTTACTTCCAAGTCCGACCTCCAGAAAGCGATATATACCGTCATTCACATATGACATCTCCATACACCTGCCACCTCCTCAATCTAGAAGTACATTTGTTATACTCTGTCGAGCTTCTCAAAGTGTGTTCATTATAATTTGATATCATTGCTACAACGCCATTTGTTGAACTGACACTCACCCCATAGCTACTTTCCCTGTCCAGTACTGCCACAGAAAGTAGCTCATTCATCTTATCCTCAACATACTGCTCGTCGGCTTCTACACCATACAGATAAAGCTCTTTATATGTATTTCCAAAAACTGCGCCTTCATCTATCAATCGGATATATAGACGAATAATAAGTACTATTACAAATAAAATAACCGGTATAATTAAACTGATCTCTACAGTCGCACTTCCCTTGTCATCTAATCTTTTACGCATCTGCTGCATCCTCCCAAATCTCCCACTTCTTCTCTTTTAACTCTGCGTACGGTTCTTTTTAGCCCCGAACACCGCCTGTCACTATGATATTTTTCTCCCCGGTTAGTAATATATACATATTCTGTATCATAACCACCGCAGAAGCTACACGGCTCATAGCCTTCCTTCTTCGCTTCCTTTTTATTACAGCCGCTTACACTTAAGGTTAGATATGTGCATAACCGGCTGCCATGATATACCTCCTGATTATCAGTAACGTATACATATTCTGCTTTTTCCTCAGTTTCCTTTTCATCCTCCTTATAGCCAACGTACCCCTTTTGCCTAAGCTCTATAGTCTCTCGCCTGCTAAGCGTCGGCAAAAGAGGAAGGCTAAGCTTAAGAGTATAGGTTGCCCTCACTACCAGCTCATCTCCATCGACATAGCTCCCCAAAAAGCTTATGCCATTTGCACCACCTTCTATATACCGGGTAATCTCTGCATCATCCATATAGCTATCTGCAAAAGAAGCAGTTATAGCAGCCACAACAGAATCAATATACATATACTCTGCTCCATATTCTGCACTTTCAGCTACAGCCTCATATACCATAAGCTTCGCCATATTGCATTTTGCCATGCAATATACAGATATCATTGCCATTATAAATATTGGCATCACAATCGTTGCCTCGACACATGCACTACCCTTGTTATTCTTTCTATAATTCATACCACTACCCTCTGCATTGCTATTCATATTTCTTAATTAAAGGAGGCTGGGCAGGCCTCATAATTTGTAGTTTGCGCTTGAGAGAATTTATTTACAGAGGGCATTGGTATAAACTAATACCGTGCATCCTGATGAACAGATATATCCCTTCCGTGATATGACAATTTAAAATCCACCCCTATGCCCACAGCTGCATTTACCATTCGAAACTCCTTATTTACCTGCCTGGCATTCATATCCATAACATCCAGCATACGGTAATATATCCTGTCTTGTTCCATAGCAAGAAGAAGCATTAGATACTGCTCATAGGAAAGTCCTTTGTCACTTTCATGTCCGCTTTCCATGCTGTCAATTATGTTCTCCAGATCCGTAATCCATGCCGAAGAAGTCTTTACTATTTCTATCTTATGTCCCGCCAACAATCTTCTAACCTCAGCCATTGATTCAACATACGCCCAAGCCCCTGCGATAAGATATCTTATAGCCTTTTCTGTCATAAACGCAGTAATTGCTGATAGTGACATAGATATTGATTTCACCTTACTCATTCTTACACTGTCTCCAAGCAGGCATCTCATATTTTCAGGAAGCCTGAGAGCAATAAGCTTTATGCAGCAATCTTCAAGATTCTCATAATCAGATTTACGTCCTGATATCAGATACTCCAGTTCACAATCAAATACCTTAATTTCATCCTCGTTCTCATCTGTATAACACGAAAATACGTCACACGCATACGCAATTACCTTACCCTTATCCGATAAATCTTCACCCCAAGAAGTATGCTGTTTCATATCTGTCTTCATTCTGTCATAATCTGAAAAATCACTATCTATGCTGATTATCTGTGGCAACACTCCCAGTAATCTTGACGGTATATCCTCTGCCAGCACCTCCTCATCAGACACCATGCCCTCCGGTGGGAGTAAAAAAGCCAAAAGAACTCCTTCTTTACCTGCCGTACTCGTAAAAGCTCTCGGATCTCTCGCCTTGGAATCTGATGTATCCTCCTCCGCCATACCAACATCCTGTGTATATTCGGTATCCGATGTAAGCTGTGCTTCATCAAGCTTTATGCCCAGACTGTCTTCATAGCTTCCGGTCTTTCCAGCCAATGCATCACACAGCTCATCAAAGCTCTTTGATACAACCCGGTATTTTAAGCTATCCTCAATCTGCCCTTTCAGGTACTTAAATTCATCATCATATATCATATCAAAATCTGTTATTGCTACTCCCTCTACTGATATATCCTCTGATGCATTTTTCTTCATAATATATTCAAGTCTTTCCTCCAGATAAGCTTCTCCCTGCCCATAGCAGTTTTTATCAAAAAGGAGGATATGATAGTTTTCGAATATGTAACTATTATAATTCGCCTTTAAGTCAGACATTGCTATCCTTGTGGTTATAGTGGCCTCCCCAATTTTAAAATATTGCTTTACGATAATTCCGGCACATAATCCAAGCATAAGCATTGACGTCATTATCAGACATAAAAACACTGTCACCTTTCCCTTATCCTTCATAGCCTCCTCCAGATTTGACTTACCTGTAACAGGGAACTGCCAGATTCCCATAGAATAATAAAAGCATTTGCAATCAGTAAGATTAGCGGAATGACTCAACGCTATTATTGATAGACTCCCATAAGCTGTTTACCAGACTTATTATCTGTCTTCTAAATATAGCTGCAATGGTAACCAGGCATACTATAATAAGTACAACCTCAACCACTCCCATTCCGTCCTCCTCCATCATAAAGTTCTTTAACATACCGGCATTCCTCCATTTCGTTTACATAGTATTAAAAATTTAATATCGCGGGTACGATAATAATCATCATTACATCTGCAAGCAGAATCACCATCGGAAACAACAGCTTTGTCGAAATAATTTCTCCTTTCTTCCTAATTTGTTCTCTAAAGGATTGAGCTGCCTCATACGCACAGTCATTTAGTGCTGATATTATATTTGAATTTCCCTTTCTGACGTATTGCCCCAGATATCCAAACAACCTTATATACTCCGGTATACCTATCCTTTGACCTATAAGCTCATACATATAAGCTTCATCATATCCTGCATCTATCATGTTGATTGCATATATCAATTCATCCGATAATCTTGTACTGGTATACGGCTGCACTGCTATATACTCAATTGCTCCCTTTATCGTCATTCCACTTTCGATAAGCAGACATAGAGAATCTGCAAATTCAACGTAGCTATGTCTCAATAAATCTTCAGCATGCTCTCCTTCTCCTTCAAGCTTAGAAAATTTATATACCACACACACAATGCAAACCAATACTGCTGCCAGCCCAAGCTGCATGAGCACATTACTTTTTTTCTTTTCGACTGATACCTTTACTCCTGCCACCTCATCCGGCAATGTAAATGTCTTTGAATTCCGACTTTTCTTCTCTATATCCTCTACAGCAAGCTTTGCTGCTTCTATACCCACAGGCATATCCTTGTATGCCGGTTCCACCAACAGATTATAAGAGTACTCTGTTTCATAATCTTCATATTCGATGCTCACACCGAGTGTAACCTCAGTGCTTTGTGCAAGAAGTAAATTATTTAATTTACCATTTGACGATAATATACTTGAATCACCAGAAAACCAATTTATATGAAACATCCCACTTTTATCATATTCCGTCAGACATAAATCGTATCGAATATGCTGCATATCCGTATTTTCTCCAAGTATATCAACAGCCAGTTCCTCATATATGCATTCTGCCTGCTCGAGAAATTCCTCCTGTGTATACTTTACGGGTGCTACCACAAATTCATATACTTCCATTTCTCCGTTGCTATCCAGCTTAAGACTATAGGTGTTGTTTTTTCCATCATAATCCTGTCTAACGATTGTATTATCGTTTGTCCTATCTTCATTATCCCCAATTACAAAACAAATAACTGCAATCAGATTGATTCCAAATAATACTGCTATGCAAAAGGCAAAAAGCTTAGCTATAAATTCTCTGGCCAGCCTTTTTTCTTTTCCCGGCGGCAATACATAAATCCTTCTAAACAGCGTCTCTGTCTTCTCACATTTAATGTCGATAAGACTGCACAGCTCTTCACCCATAGCTACAAAGCAGCCATACAGCCCACCCTTTACTGCCTTATATTTGCTCTTGTGCACACGGCATAGGATTGCCAGTAATATTATCAATACAATTATGATTAAATTAATGTAAACCATAACCTTCTCCCTCTATTCTCAATACCGTCCATTTGTCAAAACTATCCTTCTCATAACTGCCATTGCTATACCCACGATAATCAGAGCAGCAGTCATAACTACACGTCCGACTACCGTCGTATACATAGTATACATATATTCAGCTCCCGTAAGCCTCATATAAAGTACTATTGCATAAGGCATGACAACCATTATCATACCTTCCAGCTTTTTGGCTGACATCATAGTCTCAAGCTCTTCCTCTAAAAGCTTTTTTCTGGAAACATTACTTATAAACTGTCTTATTAAACCACTCAGATTGCCTCCATGCAGCTTTGCAATATTCACAAGACCCGCAAAGCTCTTTATCTCATCTATCTCACTTTTTTCTCCCATTTCTATAAGTAGCTCCTCCATACCTCTGTTTAACTGAAGTCCGCGAACTATCCCTGATATTTCCTTCTGCATTACAGTCCCTATATCCTGTCTGTTACAGCATTCTTTCTTCGCCTCCACGAAAGCGTTCTCCAGAGAACGACCTGCGCATATATCAGAGTCCACCATCTGCAGAAGTTCTCTGAAATCCCCTATATATCGCTTTTTATTTCGCTCAATACATTCTCTGTAGTCCATAAAATACAGATAGACAGTTAAAGGGATTGCCGCCAAAAGCCCATATGCTGATGCATAGAAGCAATATGCTGTAGCAACGGCTATTGACACAAGCTTAAGGGTCTCGCCCACATACCAGCTTATATCAGGCTTATACATTGCATACTTCACCATATACCTCCTTAAATCTGCCAAACAATCCCTGTGATACGAGCTTCTCTGTATGTATAAGCTCATTTATCTTCACAAGCTTACCTTCAACTCTTCCTCCTTCCCTTTGCTCTCCTTTTTCTACAAATTCAAACAGATTGTTCAATATTATTTCATCATTTTCCATACCTAATACCTCACTTATCATCAATACCCTTCTGCTTTTATCTCTCAGCCTTCCCAAATGAATAATGATATCCAACGAAGACGAAATCTGCTTTCTGATAGCTGTCAACGGCAACTCAATACCACCCATTATTATCATTGTCTCCAGCCTACCCAGCATATCTCTTGCACTATTCGCGTGACCCGTTGATATGCTTCCGTCATGCCCTGTCCCCATAGCCTGTAGCATGTCAATTGCGGCTGCATCCCTTACTTCTCCTACAATTATTCTGTCAGGTCTCATTCTAAGGCTGGTTTTAATCAGATCACGTATTGTTATCTCACCCTCACCCGATACATTTGCATTTCTCGCTTCCAACCTTACCAGATTGTCTATGCCTTCAAGCTTTAGCTCTGCCGCATCCTCTATAGTTATGATTCTTTCGTCCTTGGGAATAAATTGTGAAAGTGCATTTAGAAAGGTGGTTTTACCGGAACCGGTTCCACCTGATATAAATATATTGTATCTTGCCTTTACCAGAAGCTCGAGTATGCTTGCAACCTCAGGTGTCAATGCCCCCAATGTGCAAAGCTGCTCCATATCCATTATTTTCTCCGGAAATTTTCTGATAGTAATTGCAGTACCATCAAGTGAAACCGGAGCCATAACTATGTTCACCCTTGAGCCATCCTTCAGTCTTGCATCGACTATAGGATTCGACTCATTTATTCTTCGGTTGCACCCCGCCACTATCTTCTGAGTAACCCAGACCAGCTTGTCCTCTGACTCAAAGGATTTGGAGGTTTTGTATATCTGTCCTTCCTTCTCTATAAAGATATGCTTTTCCCCATTGACCATTATTTCACTTACAGCCTCTTCATCGATATATTCTGTAAGTACATCCAGCCTTCGTATTGCATTGAACAATTCCCGTCTAAGCTGCAGCTTCTCCTTAAGCGGAAAATACTCCCCCTTTGTCTCCTCCAGAATATATTCATCCATCAATCTGTTTATCTCCTCATCATCTATAGAAGATGTCAAATCAATATTCTCCAATATTCTTTGCTTTAATTTTTCCTTTAGACCATACACCTCCGTTAGCATCATGTTCCTCCACATTTTCATATATTATTTTTTCTAATGCTGTTCCTGTAGCAAGATGAGCTATAGCTTCCTTGAATTTGTTCAATCTGACCATAGACCATGCATCACTCAAATACGGCACATAGACTCTGTCAAATGCCAAAAGGCAATCCAGCTCACTCAATACTCCTGTCTCAAATTCAAATATAACCGTCATGCTCCTGTCTGACTTTTCTGCAATCAGCCGCTTCAACCATTCCAAATCCCCTCTTCTTAATTCTCTTATATCAACATAAGAGTCAGGACCATAGATAATTCTCCCACCTCCGTCGTCAGTTTCTCTGTTCATATTAGTTAATAACAGCTTGTATAGCTCCTCATTGTGTCCCAGAAGGTAGTACATCATTTTGTCTGATAACTCTTCATCACCCGTATAGGTCCGAAACTCCTGCATCCTTATAAGTAAGGCATTCTTATATTCACTCATTTCCCGGAGCGCATATTTTGCAAGCTTATGATTATATGCCGGCATATATACCGCCAGGAATTTTCCTGTCTTATTTTCTTTCCGTATAACTTTCCCACCTATCAGGGATAGGATATATTCACATATATCCGGTATACTGCGATATTTACATATATATTTTGCATACATAGAATTCTCAGTGGCTTCGCCAAACCGTACGATGAGTATATCCGTTTCCTCCGGTTCAAAATAATCATCGATAAGTACAATGTCTATCAGCCCCTTACGAACCGCATCCATTACATCTGTCACTGATGAGTACACACATACAAGAAAGGGTATATCATCTCTCATATTGATATAGCTCATAAATGATACGGCATAGCTCATATCCCTGTCACATACGCCTAATCTATATTCCCCCAACACAAGCCTCCTTCAACAAATATATAAGCACTGCGAAAAAAATCGGGATGGAAAAGCATATTCCGGTGTTAAATTCAAAAAAATGCTCCAGCACCCTTCTTGTATCAGAGCCTCCCTGTCTGACCGCACAGCGTATACGTCGTACATATATCATTACGCCATATAATGCCGTTATAGCAAAGGTAAGTCCTATTACACCGATAATATCCATGCCTATGTATGTGCCCACAACGCACATAAGCTTTACATCACCTGCGCCAAGTACTCTTATTGCATACAGAAAAAAAAGCATGCAAAATGGTATACACATTCCCGGAACAAGCTTATGGAGAAGGGCACCCTTATCAACCAACAGCCAATATACAAGGGATACAAATATCCCATATATACACAAGCCATTAGGAATCTTTTTTGTCTTTACGTCACTTACTACTGCACATAGCAAAACCTGCAATAATAAAATATAATTTGTCACATAACCTCC
>CAMALN010000044.1 GCA_945836565.1 uncultured Lachnospiraceae bacterium | reverse complement strand
TAGAAATACAGGGGAAATATCTGTATTTCAGAAGAAGCTTGTAGTTGCTGATGGAGAGGTAAAGGATGCTGATGCTGAGATATCACTTACACAGGCAATAGCAATGGATAAAAAATATGAGCTTGGCGATTATGTAGCAATAGAGATTAAGTCAAAGGAATTTGGACGTATAGCAGCTCAAAAGGCAAAGAACATAATAGTACAGGCTATAAAAGAAGGAGAGAGAGTTGCTGTTTTCGAGCATTTTAACAGTAAGGCCAAGGATATAATTGTTGCAACCGTACAGAAAAAGGTAGATAACAATTTAAGCATAAAGCTTGATGATAAGACAGAGGCATTACTTACAGAGGCTGAGCAGGTTCCCGGTGAAGTGTATCGTCCGGGAGATAGAATCAAGGTATATGTTGTGGATGTTAAAAAGCCACAGAAGGGCGGATGTAAGATACTTGTATCCAGAACTCATCCAAATCTTGTTAAACGTTTATTCGAGCGAGAGGTTGTTGAGGTGGCAGATGGTACAGTTGAAATCAAGAGCATCTCAAGAGAAGCAGGGTTCAGAACAAAGATTGCAGTGTGGTCAAATGACGAGAATGTAGATGCTGTAGGTGCCTGCGTAGGATTAAATGGCGGAAGAGTAAATAGTATAGTAGATGACTTAAAGGGTGAGAAGATTGATATTATCAATTGGAGCGAGGATCCGGCAATCTTTATAAAGAATGCATTAAGTCCATCAAAGGTTATCAGTGTTCGTATTAAGGTTGATGAGAAGAAGCCGGATGACAGAAAGGCAGAGGTGGTTGTGCCTGATCAGCAGCTTTCACTTGCGATTGGTAAAGAAGGACAGAATGCAAGACTTGCAGCCAAGCTTACAGGTTACAAGATAGATATTAAGAGTAGATCACAGGCTATCGAGCAGGGTATAGATTTTGATGATACTGATAGCAATGCTGATTATGATGACTATGATTATGACAATGATTATGACGGAGATTACGAGGAGTAAGTAGCATATGGCAAAGAGGACACCTATGAGGCAATGTATTGCGTGCAGAGCTGAGAAATCAAAAAAAGAGCTTGTACGGGTTATTCGTACACCGGAAGGTGAAATATGTATAGATAAAACGGGTAGAATGAACGGAAGAGGCGCATACATATGCCCGAGTACAGACTGCTATAGCAAGGCTGTAAAGTCAAAGGCTATAGAGCGAGCATTGAAGGTGTCTATATCAAAGGAAGTATATGAACAGCTAAGTAAGGAGATGGAATAAGTGGCAGGAAAAGATGCAAGGGCATTGTCGATGCTTTCCATATCTGCTAAGGCGGGTAAGCTTGTAAGTGGCAGCTTTATGACAGAAAGGGCGTTACAGGATGGGAGTGCAAGACTTGTTATTATAGCGGGAGATGCATCGGATAATACCAAGAAGAAATTTTCAAATAAATCAGATTATTACCGGGTTCCGCACTTTATTTTTTCATCTTCAGAGGAGCTTGGGTCACATATCGGCAAAGGTGATAGAACATCGTTAGCCATAACTGATGAAGGGTTGGCAAGGTCTATCATAAACATTTTAAAGCAGGAGGTGTAAGCTATGAGAGTACATGAATTAGCAAAAGAAATATCTGCAAAGATAGGAAGACAGTTAAGCAGCACAGAGCTTTTAACTATATTAAATAAAAAGAAAGAGGGACTTAGACCTCAGAGTAACGTAAGCGATGATTTGATAGAATACGCAAATAATGTATATAAGGTAAGTGGAAGTCCAAAGCAGGAAGCACCAAAGCAGGATGTTCCAAAGAAGGAAGCCCCAAAGAAGGAGGCACCAAAGCAGGATGTTCCAAAGAAGGAAGCTACGAAAAAGGAAGCTACGAAAAAGGAAGCTTCGAAGAAGGAAGCACCAAAGAATGATGCGCCAAAGAAAGAGGCGTCAAAGCAGGAGACTGTAAAGAAAGAAGCTCCGAAAAAGGAAGCTCTGAAGAAGGAGGCACCAAAGCAGGAGGTACCTAAGCAGTCAAAGAAGGATGGACAGTTCAAGAAGCAGGGAAACAGACCCGGTGAAGACAGAAGACCAAACAATAACAATAATAATAGAAGACCTCAAAATAATAATCAGCCAAAGCCAAAGAATGAGCCTGTAGAACCGGTAATCAAGACCATAAAGCTACCGGAGGTACTTACTGTATCTGAGCTTGCTGATAAGATTAAGGTACCTGTTGCACAGCTTATTAAGAAGCTATTTATGGCCGGAAGAATGTTGAATGTAAACTCTGATTTAAGCTTTGATGATGCGGCAGAGATTGCATTGGAGTATAACTTTATAGCTGAGGAAGAAGAAAAGGTTGATGTAATCGAAGAGCTTCTAAAGGAGGCAGAAGAGGATGAGAGTCTTATGACTCCAAGACCACCTGTAGTATGTGTAATGGGACACGTTGACCATGGTAAGACCTCTCTTCTTGATGCGATTAGGAATTCTTCAGTAACAGAGGGAGAAGCAGGTGGTATAACACAGCATATAGGTGCTTCTGTAGTGTCTATTAACGGTCAGAAGATTACTTTCCTCGATACTCCGGGTCATGAAGCATTTACTGCAATGCGTATGAGAGGTGCTCAGTCTACGGATATAGCTATTCTTGTTGTTGCAGCAGATGATGGAGTTATGCCACAGACAGTTGAGGCAATTAACCATGCGAAGGCAGCAGGTATTGAGATAATTGTAGCTATAAATAAGATTGATAAGGAAAGTGCGAATATAGAGAGAGTAAAGCAGGAACTTACAGAGTATGAGCTTATCCCGGAGGATTGGGGCGGTTCAACCATATTCTGTCCTGTATCAGCTCATACAAAGGAAGGTATTGATAATCTTCTTGAGATGATTATTCTTACTGCAGAGATTCTTGAACTTAAGGCAAACAAGAACAGAAAGGCAAGAGGTATCGTTATCGAGTCTCAGCTTGATAAGGGTAGAGGTTCTGTAGCAACCGTACTTGTACAGAAGGGAACGCTTAAAGTGGGTGATTCTGTAGCTATGGGAGATGTACACGGTAAGGTTCGTGCTATGTTCGATGATAAGCATAGAAGTGTTAAGGAGGCTTACCCGTCTATGCCTGTAGAGATTCTTGGCTTGAATGGTGTTCCAAATTCAGGCGAGATATTTATGGCTACGGCAAATGAGAAGGAAGCAAGACAGATATCTGAGGCATTTATCAATAGAAGTAAGGAGAAGCTTATAGCTGATACCAAGCAGAGAATGTCTCTTGACGACCTGTATAACAGAATACAGGAAGGTAATATCAAGGATCTTAATCTTATCATAAAGGCAGATGTTCAGGGTTCTGTAGAGGCCGTAAAGAACAGTCTTCTTAAGCTTTCCTACGAGGAGGTTATGGTTAAGTGTATCCACTCAGGAGTTGGAGCAATCAATGAAAGTGACGTATCACTTGCATCTGCATCAAATGCCATAATAATTGGATTTAATATAAGACCTGATAATCAGGCCAAGGATATGGCTGACAGAGAAAAGGTTGACATAAGATTATACAGAGTAATCTATAATGCAATCGAGGATATAGAATCAGCTATGAAGGGAATGCTTGACCCAATCTTCGAGGAGAAGGTTATCGGACATGCAGAGATTCGTCAGACCTATAAGGCTTCAGGAGTAGGTGTTATAGCAGGTTCATATGTATTGGATGGAGTAATTCAGAGAAATTCTACAATAAGAATTACACGTGAGGGCGAGCAGATATTTGAAGGACCTATAGCATCACTTAAGAGATTTAAGGATGATGTGAAGGAAGTAAAGGCTGGCTTCGAGTGTGGTATAGTCGTAGAGGGCTTCAACAATATTAAAGAGGAAGACCAGATAGAAGCTTATATTATGGAAGAGGTTCCGAGATAGTACTTCTTTCGTTTGGAGGTAAATATGAAGAAGGCTAATCATAAATATGAAAGAGTAAACGGAGAGGTTCAAAGAGAGTTGAGTGATATTATCCGTATGGATATAAAGGATCCAAGGATAGCTCCGCTTACCTCGGTTACAGACGTCGAGGTTACTCCAGATTTGAAATTCTGCAAGGTATATATAAGTGTACTAGGCGATGATGAAACGGGAGCACAGACAATACAGGGATTAAAGAGTGCCGCAGGCTATATAAGGCGAGAGCTGGCAAGAAGAATTAATCTTAGAAATACTCCTGAGCTTAACTTTGTTCTGGATAATTCCATAGCATATGGTATGGCTATGTCCAAGAAAATAGAAGAGGTAATGGCTGCTCAGGACGGACGCGAGGATGAAGCTGAAGAAGCTGGGAAGGAAGAAGAATAATGCTTGATGTCACACAAAGGGACAAAGAAATATTCTATGACAAGGTAAAAAATGCACATAGTATAGCTATACTTGGTCATATCCATCCTGATGGTGATTGTGTAGGAAGCTGTATGGGCTTGTATAATTATATTTTGGATAATGATGCTTCTAAGGAGGTTACTGTATATCTACAGAACCTTCCTGAAAGCTTCGGATTTTTGAGGTATTCTGATAGAATAGTTTTTTCACCCGATGATAAGATATATGACCTTGCCATATCTCTTGATTGCGGTGATAGGGACAGACATGGAGACTTTGCAGATATATTCGGAAATGCAAAGAACAGCATATGCATAGATCATCATAAGAGTAATATAGGCTTTGGTGATTATTTTTATTGTGACCCGGATGCGTCTTCAACTGCGGAGCTTGTATACAGATTCATGGATGTAGATAAGATTACTCGTGAATGTGCAGAGTGTATATATCTGGGAATTATACATGATACAGGTGTATTTAAGTATCCTTCAACCGGTAGGTCTACTATGGAATGTGCCGGAATACTTATTGATAAGGGTGTGAATTCACAGTTTATTATCGACAGCACCTTCTATCAGGTAAGCTACAATCGCAATAAGCTTAAGGCGCAGGCGGTACTTGATTCGAAGATATATCTTGACGGAAAACTTATAGCAACCTGTGTGACAGAGGATATATTTAAGAAATATGACACCTCTACAAAGGATACAGATGGTATAGTTGATCAGATAAGACTTACAAAGGGTATAGAAGTGGCAGTATTTGCTTATCAGGTTTCTGAAAATACGTACAAGTATAGTTTGCGTTCCATAGAACTTGTGGATGTAAGTCTTATAGCAGTAGGCTTTGGCGGTGGAGGACATGCAAGAGCAGCAGGCTTCACACTGACAGGTGCTTATGAGGATAATCTTGAATTGATTATGGGATTAGTAGAAAAACAGTTGCAGGAGCATATACATTGATAAACGGAGTATTGAATATATATAAGGAGTCAGGGTATACATCTTTTGATGTGGTTGCACGACTTAGAGGTATACTTAGGCAGAAAAAAATAGGACATACAGGGACTTTAGATCCTATGGCAGAGGGAGTACTTATAGTCTGTTTGGGCAATGCAACAAAGCTGGTTGATATGATAACTTCCGGTGATAAATGCTATGAAGCTACTCTTAAGCTTGGTATTACTACAGATACAGAGGATATTACCGGGCAAATGCTTACCGAGTCGGATGTGAATGTGACAGAGGAGGCTGTAAGGTCTGCTATCTTAAGCTTTGTAGGTGAATATGACCAGATTCCGCCTATGTATTCTGCTATCAAAAAGGATGGCAGGAAGCTATATGAATATGCACGTGCAGGCATAGAGGTTAAGCGGGAAGCAAGGAAGGTTGAAATATATTCGATAGAAGATATAAGGATTGAAGCTCTGTATGCAAGCTTTAAGGTACATTGCTCAAAGGGAACATATATAAGAAGCCTGTGCCGTGACATAGGAGGCAGACTCGGGACAGGTGCAACGCTCACTGCCTTAAAAAGAAGTGAGGTGCATGGCTTTGAGGCAAAGGACGCACTAACAGTAGATGAGATATCGAAGCTTGCGGAGGCCGGTGAGCTTAGTAAATATGTATTGCCGGCGGACAGTCTTCTTATGGAGTATCCGGCATATCATATAGAAGATGATTATATTAAATATCTGAATAATGGAAACAAACTCTTTAATTATCAGCTTGTATCTGATAAAATCAAGGGCGTACGTCCGGAAGAAGAAATGATAAGGGTTTATGATATAAAAGGGCTTCGGGCGTTGTATATAAAGACCGAGGAACCAAATACTTATAAGCCTTATAAGATGTTTGTTGACATCCGGGAGTGACAAAGTGATAACAGCAGATTATAGAGAGCTACAATTGAATAGCAGTGTTATAGCATTGGGTAAATTTCAGGGTCTACATTTGGGACATCTTCTTCTCATTGATGAGGTTAAGCGATTGTCAGAGGAAAATGACATTCCGGGTGTTGTATTTACAATAAATATGTCTGAAGAAAAGGTTATCAATACAGATGATGAGAGAATCAGCATTTTGGAGAATTGTGGAATAGCCTACAAAGCAGATTGTGATTTTACAAAAGAATTTGCGGCTATACATCCGGAAGAGTTTATTAGGGATATACTGGTTGACAGATTTCATGCCGCATATGTTGTGGTAGGTGAGGATTTTTGCTTTGGAGCAGGCAGAGCAGGAAATGTTAACACCTTGAAGGAATACGGAACCCGTTATGGATATGATGTCATAGCTTTTCCCAAGCTTAAGCTGGATGGTCATATAATAAGTACGACATATATTAGAGAACTAATAGGTAACGGACGTATGGAAGAGGCCGCTGCTATGATGGGAAGACCTTATGCTATAATGGGGACAGTGCAGTCCGGAAAACGACTTGGAAGAACTATAGGCTTTCCTACTGCAAACATCATACCATATGAGAGAAAGCTGCTTCCCAAGAAGGGTGTATATAAGACCAGAGTATATATAGATGGAATATCATATACAGGTATGACGAATGTTGGTGAGAACCCTACTGTAAATAATGGAAATGAAATATTTGTAGAGACACATATAATTGATTTTGATGGTAATATATACGGAGACACAATCACTGTTGAGTTTTTATCATATGTAAGAGAGCAGCTCAGATTCAATAGTCTAGATGAGCTGAAAGAACAACTAAAAAAAGATAAAACTATAATTTGTAGATAGTTTTTATTTCGCACCAGTAGCTCAGTGGATAGAGCAATGGCCTCCGGAGCCATGTGCGGAGGTTCGATTCCTCTCTGGTGCAGTATATGTCGGGCCCCGAAGGGGTGCGACCGACCCGCGAAGCCCCCCGATATTGTTTTTACAAGGAGATAAGCTTATGTCCACAGACGAAGTAAGAGAAGAAGAGAATAAAACGAGCGTAGGAAAGGTTATATTGATTGTTTTCTGTGTTGTTGTTATGCTTGCAGTTGCGGCAGTGGCATTTTTGCAGTTTAGGGGAATATATGACTTTAAGAAACTGTTTGGTGATAAAAAATCGGAGATAGTATGCCAGTTAAATGCAATCGAGGATATCAACAGACTTTTTAGCGAGTATTATAAGGCGATGGTGGATTGTGATCAGGAGGTGCTGATGGCTTCGGTTACAGACCCGTCAATATACAATGATATGACTGCAACTATGCAAAAAGCACTTTTGTATGTTGGATATGAGGATATTGACTGCTATACAGTTGCCGGAGTTAATCCTCAGGAATATGTGGTGTATGTAATGTGCAGACTTGATATAGCCGGTGTAAACAGTAAGCCGCTTAATATAAACTCTTATTATGTTGTAATGACTGATGAGGGATATAAGATTGATAATGGAGTACATACTGTAGAAGTAACAGATTTTTTGGTTGAGGCAGGCTCATCAGATTCAATCGAAAAGTTGTATCAGCAGGTAGTTGATGATACCAACAACCTTATTGAGACAGATCAGACGTTTGCTGATTTTTACAGTGAGATTAATTCATTTTATTAAATATATACAAGATATTACATTTGAGTAAAATTATCAATTTATAGGAAACATATATGCAGGATGTTAGATTAAACAAATATATAAGTGATGCAGGCGTTTGCTCAAGAAGACAGGCAGATGTTCTTATAGAGACCGGTAAAATACTTGTCGATGGTAAGGTAGCAGAGGTTGGTACAAGAGTAAATGAGGAAAGCATAGTGGAGTATAATGGAAGGGTAATTAAGCCTGTACAGAAGCTTTCGTACTATGCATATAATAAACCTATCGGACAGGTATGCACAGCAAAGGGTGCAGATAAAAACAGCATATTTGAATATGTACAATTCCCGGAGAGAGTAACCTATGTCGGAAGACTTGACAAGGATTCCTCCGGACTTTTGATATTGACGAATGATGGTGAGCTTTCCAACTCTATTCAAAAATCCTGTAATAATCACGAGAAGGAATACATGGTTCGTGTTAATAAGGATATTACAGAGGATTTTCTTCACGGAATGTCAAAGGGTGTACCAATTCTCGATACGGTTACAAAGCCTTGCATCATAAAAAAGACCGGCACAAGAAGCTTTAAGATTGTGCTTACACAGGGTCTAAACAGACAGATAAGGAGAATGTGTGACTATTTTAATTACCGGGTGGTTCATCTAAAACGAGTCAGAGTAATGAATGTACGGCTTGGAGATTTGCGCCCGGGTGAATATAGAAGTCTTACCGAAGAAGAGGTTAATAGACTTAAATTTTTGATAGGTGTAAAATGAGGTGAAATCTGATGCAAAAAATTGCAGACAAGGATAGCAATAGAATAAAGGAATTGGTATCTATATTAAATGAAGCTTCAAAGGCTTATTATCAGGAGGATACCGAGATAATGAGCAACCTTGAATATGACAGGCTGTACGATGAGCTTGTGGCGTTAGAGGAGAAAACGGGAATCGTACTGGCAGGAAGTCCTACAGTAAAGGTTGGATACGAGCTTTTGAGTGAGCTTCCAAAGGAAAAGCACCCATCGCCTATGCTCTCTCTGGACAAGACCAAGAGTATTGATGATTTAAGGAATTGGCTGGGCGACAAAGCAGGAATTCTTTCCTGGAAGATGGATGGACTTACTGTTGTTCTGACATATCGTGATGGTGAGCTTGTAAAGGCTGTTACCAGAGGAAATGGTGAGATAGGCGAGGTTATCACAAATAATGCAAGGGTATTTGCAAATATACCAAGCCGAATACCTTATAGGCAAGAGCTTGTGGTTAGAGGCGAAGCTGTTATAACCTATAAGGATTTCGAGAAGATAAATGCTTCCATAGCAGATGTAGAGAGCAAATACAAGAACCCAAGGAATCTGTGCAGTGGTACAGTCAGGCAGTTAAATAATGAGATTACAGCCAAGAGGAACGTACATTTCTTTGCATTTAGCATGCTTGATACAGGTGTGGCAGACATTGATGCTACGATTACATCCAGGTTTGAATTTCTGGACAATATGGGGTTTGAGGTTGTAGAGCATAGAAGTGTAAATGCAAAAAATATAGCAGAGAATGTAAGATTATTTTCGGAGAAGATTTCAGAAAATGATTTTCCTTCTGACGGACTCGTTCTCAGCTATGATGATACCGTATACGGAAAGAGTCTTGGAAGAACAGCTAAGTTTCCTCGAGATTCAATAGCATTCAAGTGGGCGGATGAACAGGCGGAAACCATACTTCGCCAGATAGAATGGAGTCCATCCAGAACAGGTCTTATTAATCCGGTAGCAATATTTGATCCGGTTGAGCTTGAGGGCACAACAGTAAGCAGGGCAAGTATTCATAACGTAAGTATAGTTAAGCAGCTTAAGCTTGGAATTGGTGATAGGATAACTGTATATAAAGCGAATATGATTATTCCACAGATAGGTGAAAATCTTGACAGAAGCGGTACTGCTTATATTCCGGATACATGTCCGGCGTGTCAGGGAAAAACTGTGATAAATAAAGAAAATGATGCTGAGACCCTTATGTGCCCTAATCCTGAGTGTCCGGCAAAGTCGATAAAGCTTTTTACACATTTTGTGTCCAGAAATGCTATGAACATAGATGGTCTGTCAGAAGCGACACTTGAAAAGTTTATTGAAAGAGGCTTTATAACAGAGCTTGGT
>CAMALN010000043.1 GCA_945836565.1 uncultured Lachnospiraceae bacterium | reverse complement strand
TTTGCCAGCTCATCTATCATATCTGTAATAAGCGTTATGGAATCTGTGGTTGTGCTGCATTCCATAGCCTTAATGTATAGGTCTCTGTTTTTGTAGACCTCATTTATTGCGTCTAAGAGAGATTTGTCAGTAACATCCTCCTCTCGAAGCAGCTTTGCGTATCCACTTTTTTCAAATGACTCAGCGTTTAATATCTGGTCTCCGCGGCTTGCTTCAAGTGAAAGCGGGATGAGTACACTTGGCTTCTTCAATGCGAGTAATTCACAGATTGCATTTGCACCTGCTCTTGACACTACCACATCAGCTAAAGCAAGCAGATTCGCAAGCTCCTGCTTGATGTATTCGAACTGTACATAGTTTGGCAAATCCTTATAGGTATCGTTCGTCTTGCCTTTTCCGCAGAGATGGATGACATTGTAGGTTTTGGTTATATCTTCTATGCAGGACCAGATGGCTTCATTTACACGTACGCTTCCTGAGCTTCCGCCTATGATTAACAGGGTTGGGCGAAGCTCGGTAAAGCCGCAGAAGCTCATAGCTGTAGCCGCATCTCCCTCGAAAAGCTCCTTTCTAATCGGAGTTCCGGTTACGACAGCCTTGCCCTCAGGAAGCTTAGCTGCAGTCTCAGGAAAGTTACAGCAGACACGTGAAGCCTTAGGGATGGCAATTTTATTCGCAAGTCCCGGAGTCATATCTGACTCGTGACATATAACGGGTACATGCTTTGAGTGTGCGGCGAGAACTACCGGAACAGCCACGAAGCCACCCTTTGAGAATACAACATCAGGTTCAAGCTCCTTCATAAGTGATTTAGCCTCGGACAAGCCCTTCACAACCCTGAATGGGTCAGAGAAGTTCTTGAGGTTAAAGTAGCGTCTTAATTTTCCGGTGGATATTCCGTGGTATGGTATACCCATTTCCTCTATGAGCTTTTTTTCTATACCGTCATATGAACCAATATAGTGGATGTCATAGCCCTTTTCCTTAAGAACGGGGATTAACGCCATATTGGGAGTTACGTGACCGGCGGTTCCACCACCTGTAAGTACTATTCTTTTCATAATAAAACCTCTCGTATAATATGTGGGTTAAACCAAAAAGCCTGATTAGCTTATCGCCTGCTCCAATGCAATTGCAAGCTGGTCAGGACATGAAGTGCTCTTGAAGCCACACTTGATACCCTTAAGTCGTGAGATGGCTTCTTCGGGTGTCATACCTTCAACCAATCTGCTGATACCCTGAAGGTTACCGTTGCAGCCTCCTAAAAACTTAACATTTGTAATTCTTCCGTCTACGATATCAAAGTCAATTCTCTGTGAACAGGTTCCCTGTGTTTTGTATGTCATAATTATAGTATGCTCCTTCCATTAAAAATACATTATAGCTTCGGATACTATAGCATATTTCTTTAAGATATTAAAGTGGATTTTTTGTATGTATTTGTCAGCATTTTACGATGTAAAAGAATTGATTTCTCAAGTTAACGTTTTTTATAATCGCAATACATTCGGAGCATGTCCGAAAATATATAAAAAGGAGTATGGTCTATGTTAAAATTCATCGCTGACCTTACAAATGTGGGAACCGGAGTGTACATATTATGGGGGATAGCATTTCTTGCTTTGCTTATGAAGATTGTGTCAAATTCATATGTAAAGGGACTGATGAAGAAATCAGAGAACATGGCCACTACCAGAAAAAAATGTCTGAGAACAATGAGACAGAAGTATGAGAATAGAATAAATCTCGGAATGGAGGGCTCATCAAAGGATTTTGTGGAGAAGAACATACGTAATGTCCGTTTGCTGGGAGTACCCATAGAAGCCGCCGGGCAAAGGCTTAATCTGGGAGTATTGACGACCATAATGGTAACAGCGGGGGCATTCCTATTTTATGATAATAAATGGAGAGGAAGTCCACAGATGGTTACCTTTCTTGCAAATTCTATAATTGTGTGTGCATTTTTGATGTCACTTGAGAATATATTTTTAACAAGAAACAAGTTGGAGATATTGAAGGCTAATATCAGGGATTATCTGGACAATATGACTGAGCGGCGACAGGCGGTGCCTGCGCGTCCGGTAATGGGTGGGGCTTTGGTTGGCGGTGCTTTAGAAAAGCCGAAGCCGGCAGCAGATGGAGGTAGCAAGGATGCGGAAGCCTCACAGCTTGCAATGGTACAAAGTGCTGCCACAACAGAAGAACAGGATGATGCACTGAACAGCTTTCTAAAAGAATTCTTTCATTGAAGCTTAGAATAATAGTAATTGCTGTAGTCGTAGTGTTGGCAGCCTTGCTGCTGTGGTTTGTAAAGGGGAGGAAGCAGATATGTGATGATGAAAAAATTCCATCCGAAAAAAATGAAGACGAAGCCACAACCGAGGAGCAGGATATAAGGTATGTAACAAAGCCAAGAGTTGAAGGTAATTGGTCAGAAACAAAATATAACAGTCTGTCAAATGAAAAGCTTGCATGGTGGTTCAAAAGGGATGCTAACCATGGCCCGAGTGACTGCGACCACACCATAGATATCTCGAAGTATGGCGCCTACTATCTGGATAACAGAGTAGCCTCAGCAAACACAGCTGATGCGGCTGACAAGGTGATATATCTCACACTCGATTGTGGATATGACAACGGTCTTACAGAGGGCATGTTAGATGTATTAAAAAGATGCGACGTGCCGGCATGCTTTTTCGTTACACAGACTTACATAAGGGATAATATAGCGTTGGTAAAACGAATGAAGGAGGAGGGACATCAGGTTGGAAATCACACGATACGCCATCCGGTGATGACAAAGCTGTCCAATGATGAGATTAAGGCAGAGCTCGATGGGTGCTATAATTATATGAAGGAAGCTACAGGATACGATATGGATCCTTACTTCCGTCCGCCAAGCGGGGAATATAGCGAGAGAGTGCTGGCTATCGCACAGGACCTGGGTTATAAAACCATATTTTGGAGTATGGCGTATTATGATTATGATGTGAACAAACAACCCGGATGTGATTATGTTATAGAACACTTCAAAAAATATCATCATAACGGAGCGATAATTCTGATGCACAATGTGTCTACCTCAAACGCTGAAGCGTTGGAGACAGTAATAAATAATCTGAAGGCTGAGGGTTACCGCTTTGCAAGCTTGAATGAGCTTGAGTGAGCCACTGAGCCACTGGGGACGGGAAAACCGGCTTTTTTACTGTCCCCGGTGGCTTTTTTGATTTTTAAATGCATGGTAAAGCCCGGTTTTGACAGCCAGAGCCACTGGGGACAGTAAAAAAGCCGGTTTTCCCGTCCCCAGTGGCACCAACCTCCACGGGTCAGCATATTTTAATATATAAGAAGAAATCTATTAATCAGGTTCGGGGGAGGTGAGAAGGATGAGATTTCACAGTATTAATATAAGAGATATAGTGAGTGAGTCGGTGATGAACGGAGGAATAATAGTAGATGTCAGGGATAAGGAAAGATTCTATAAGAAGCATATACCGATGGCTGTAAATGTTCCGCTTGAGGAGATAAGTCGGGGACATATCAATTTGCCAAAGAACAGAACGCTTATATTATATTGCGATACCGGAGGTGCCAGTGCCATAGCAGCTAAGCTTCTGGTGGAAAAGGGATACAGGGTAATAAATACTGTTGGCGGACTTGCAGAATACAAGGGCTCGCTGAGTGCGGGAGGCAAGAGGTAAATATTACGGAAAATCAAGCATTTTACAGAAGAAATATGTAGTATATTGATATTGACACACGAATACCATAAAAGTAAAATGAAAAACATATTATAGTAGGATGGAAAAAGTATGGGTAGATATGAATTCATAGCACCATGTCATTTTGGACTTGAGGCGGTGCTTAAAAAAGAAATATTGGAGCTGGGATACGAGATAGTGTCGGTTGAGGACGGACGAGTAACCTTTGCGGGAGATGAAGGTGCTGTGTGCAGGGCGAATATATTTATAAGAACTGCAGAGAGAATATTGCTCAAAATGGGGGATACCTTTAAGGCGACGGATTTCGATGAGCTGTTCGAGGGCACCAAGGCTATCGCATGGGAGGAGCTTCTGCCAAGAGACGCGAGGTTCTGGGTTACTAAGGCGACAACGAACAAAAGCGCACTTTTCTCGGGAAGCGCTATCCAGTCTATAGTGAAGAAAGCAATTGTGGAACGAATGAAGCAGACATACAGGGTATCGAGATTCGACGAGGACGGAGATGAGTATCCGATTCGAGTATTTATCTTCAAGGATATGGTGACTATCGGGCTCGATACCTCAGGTGTGTCATTGCATAAGAGGGGGTATAGGCAGCTCGTCGGAAAGGCACCTATATCTGAGACTCTGGCATCGGCACTTTTGATGCTTACTCCATGGAAGCATGACAGAGTGTTGGTGGATCCGTTTTGCGGAAGCGGAACATTTCCTATAGAGGCGGCTATGATAGGAGCGCATATTGCTCCGGGAGTAAACAGGGATTTCACTGCTGAAAACTGGCATAAGCTTACCTCGGCGGCAATGTGGAAGGATGCCAGAACAGAGGCAAGGGATCTGGAGACAAAGGATATAGAGATGAATATTCAAGGATATGACCTTGACCCGGATATAGTAAAATGTGCTATGGCAAATGCGAGGGCTGCGGGAGTGGACAGGTATATTCATTTTCAGGCAAGGGATGTGAAGGAGCTAAGGCATCCTAAGCATTACGGATTCATCATAACGAACCCTCCGTATGGTGAGAGACTGGAGGAAAAAGAAGCATTGCCGGCCTTGTATAAGACCATAGGTGAAAGCTATAGGGCACTTGAGGACTGGTCGATGTATCTAATCACCTCATACGAGGATGCGGAAAAGTACATCGGAAGAAAGGCGGACAAGAACAGGAAGATATATAACGGTATGATAAAGTCATATTTCTACCAGTTCATGGGACCGAAACCACCAAGAAGGAATAAATAAGGATTAACAGATGAAGAAATTATTTGCAGCTGTGGCGGCGACTTTGCTGCTGGTTACAATTGCATATATGTTTAGCAATAGGCCTAAGCCGAGTGTTGTAGCGGTGGAAGATATGACACCTATTGTTGCAGAGTATGAAGGCTTGCTGGTAGAGCGGCTCAATGCAGAGGACATCGCTGTAACTGTGGGCGGAAATGCATTGGAGGGCTTTAACTATGATTTCTATGTAAGCGACAGGATGAAGCTTATGGTAGAGACAGAGTTTGTGCGCAAGCTATTAAACTGCAGCGTGGTTGAGTATCCGGATGGCAGCATCCTTATAATGCGCGGGGATAATAAGATTATGCTTGAGGTGGGCTCCGGTAAGGCAACTGTAAATAATACGATAAAGGTTGATATGTCCTCAAAGGTGATATATGACGATGACAAGGGTAAGACCTTCATACCGTTCAATGATATAAGCGAGTATCTGAATTATAAGGTAAAGTACAGCCTCGACTCAAAGTGGATTGATTTGGTCAAGCTTGCAGAGACGGAGAAGCTTCTGCCTGCCAGATATGATATGCGTGAGTTCGGAAGAACCTCAGCGGTCAGGGATCAGGGTAAGTCGGGCACCTGCTGGGCATTCGCATCTCTTGGAGCACTTGAGTCATCATTGCTACCTATGGAACAGACATGCTTTTCGCCTGACCATATGACGATGTGTAACAGCTACAAACGCAGTACTGATAAGGGTGGCGAGGCGCTGATGAGTATCGCATATATGGCGGCTTGGCAGGGGCCTGTATATGAGGAGGACGACCCTTACGGGGACGGCATGAGCAATCCGAATCTTGAGGCTGTAAAGCATCTTGAGGAGGCTATAATCATAAAGGACAGAGATATACAGACCATAAAGAGTGCAGTGTTTAGATACGGCGGGGCAGAGACCTCTATGTATATGCAGCTTGCGTATGTCGACAGCGTATCAGCGTATTATTCAAAGGATAACAGTGCATATTATTATGATGGTATAGAGCAGCCGAATCATGATGTTGTAATCGTTGGCTGGGATGACAATTATCCGAAGGAAAGGTTTACCATAGAACCGGAGGGAAACGGTGCATTTATATGCAAGAATAGCTGGGGTGAAGCCTTTGGCGAGGGTGGATATTTCTATGTATCCTACTATGACAGCAATATCTGTAACACCGCTGTGGTTTACAGCAGGATTGGTGAGGCGAATAATTATGACAAGCTGTATCAGTCGGATCTGCTCGGCTGGGTAGGGCAGATAGGCTTCGGAGATGAGGAGTGTTATCTGGCAAATGTATATACAGCCGGTGAGGGTGAAAGCCTTGCGGCAGCAGCATTTTATGCGACAGCACCTGATACCGAGTTTGAGATGTATGTGGTGCGACATTTCGAGGGAACGGACTCTCTTAAGAACAGGGAATATGTAGTTGCGGGCTCTATGAAATATGCCGGATACTATACGGTGGATTTCCCTGAGGAGATTCCGCTTGATGATGGAGAGACCTTTGCGGTGGTTGTGAAGATTAAGACGCCGGGAGTGGATTATCCGGTTGCTATAGAATATAATCATGATGAGAATACTTCAAGCTTTGATATCTCGGACGGACAGGGCTATATAAGTCTGTATGGGGAGATATGGCAGAGTGCTGAGGAGAAGGAAAATTGTAACGTGTGCCTGAAGGCATTTACGAGGAAGAGATAATACAAGGAGGAGCCGTAATGAAGAGGTTGATATTTGCTACGGGAAATGAGAATAAAATGAAGGAAATCCGTATGATACTTGCAGATTGCGGATATGAGATACTGTCCATGAAGGAGGCAGGTATAGATGTGGATATAGTCGAGGATGGCAAGACCTTTGAGGAAAATGCCGCCATAAAGGCGACAGCCATAGCGAAGATAGCAGGTTGCGTGGTGCTGGCAGACGACAGCGGACTCGAGGTGGATGCGATGGACAAGGCACCCGGCATATATTCTGCAAGATGGCAGGGTGAGGATACACCATATACGATCAAGAATCAGATGATAATTGATAATTTAAAGGATGTGCCTGAGGAAAAAAGGACAGCGAGATTCGTATGTGCCATAGCAGCGGCATTTCCGGATGGAAGAGTTGAGACAAGAAGAGGCACTATCGAGGGTGTTATCGCTCATGAGATAGCAGGAGAAAATGGCTTCGGATATGACCCTATATTTTATGTACCGGAATATGGCAAGACAACAGCCGAGCTTAGCCCTGAGGAGAAGAATGAGATAAGTCACAGAGGTAAGGCGCTTCGTATGATACGAGAGGTGCTGTAGACAGGGTTAGTGTAAGATGCAAATCCTAAATGATGTAGTGCAGGAAAGTGATGTATGATGGTGGAAAATTGATTGCATGAAGAGAAGGATGAGATATTGGTGGTTGTGACATGAGAAGAATACTTGTGATAAGCGACTCACATGGAGTAAATGAAAATGTGAGAAAGGCAATTGATAAAGCTAAAAGTAAATATGGTGAATTGCATGCCATGTTTCATCTCGGAGATGT
Organism: uncultured Lachnospiraceae bacterium; assembly: GCA_945836565.1. Lineage (GTDB taxonomy): Bacteria > Bacillota > Clostridia > Lachnospirales > Lachnospiraceae > Coprococcus_C. Next base: position 2,607 of record CAMALN010000043.1, on the reverse strand, counting down.
CGGAGCTGACTATCCTGAGGTTGAGAGGATGGCAGGCGTGCCTACATACATTGTGGCAGGTAATTGTGACTATAGTAATGAGCTTAAAAAACGCGTGATAATTACTATGGGAAGGCATAAGATATACGCTGCGCATGGTCATATAGAGGGTGTCAATTTCGGCTTGGATTTTCTTCGTTATAAGGCGCTGGAAAATGAGTGTGATATAGCATTATTCGGACATATACACATTCCCGTATATGATGAGGGCGATGTAACCATTATCAATCCGGGCAGCATATCGAGACCGAGACAGGAGGATAAGAAGAAAACCTTTGCTATACTGGAGCTTGATGATGATGAAGGTATAGAATGTAGGTTTGGCAGCATAGATTGATTAGGATTGAGTAAATAAGCAAAAACTGCACTTATGTGCAGTTTTTGTTAATTTGTGCATAAAATGTGATAAAATTAGAAAAACTAGCTCATAAAATGTGATGATTGGCATTGAACTAGCCCATAAAATGTGATAAGTTAATTATGGTGGAGGTGAAGCAGATGTATTTTAAAAGAAAAATTGATGATTTTTTACTTAATTGGAAGAAGGATTCTGCACATAAGCCCCTGATTGTAAAGGGGGCAAGACAGATTGGAAAGACAGAATCGATTTTACATTTTGCAAATGAAAATTATAGTAATGTTATATACATCAACTTTGCATTAGATAAAAAGTATGGGAATATTGTTAATGATGGATATGATGTTGAAACGGTGATTAAGAATATATCGCTTATAAATACTAAAATCAGTTTTGTTTCGGGGGAAACAATTATTATATTTGATGAGATACAGGAATATCCGGATATAGCAACTACTTTGAAAGCATTTAATATAGACGGAAAATATGATGTGATATGTAGTGGCTCAATGTTAGGAATAAATTATAAAAAAATTCATAGTAACAGTGTTGGAAATAAAACAGATTATGAGATGTATTCTATGGATTTTGAAGAATTTTTGTGGGCAAAGGGATACAAGGATGAACAAATACAAGACATATTAAAGCATATGATTTCGTTGACACCATTTAGCGAAACAGAGCTGACTGTATATAAGTCTTTATTTTTGGATTATTGTGTGCTTGGTGGTATGCCGGACGTAGTGCGAAGTTATATAGAAACAGGCACATTTACAGGCTCTCTGGATATACAAGAGCAGATTCGATTGGATTATGAAGAGGACGTGAGAAAGTATGCTGAGGGATTAGACCAAGCGAAGATAATAAGTGTGTATCGAAGCATTCCGGCACAGCTTGCAAAGGAAAACAAGAAATTTCAGTTTAATAAGATTAATAAAAATGCCAGATCCAGAGAGTATACAGGATGTATAGAGTGGCTTATAGATGCCGGAGTAATCACAGAATGTAATTGTTTGCATTATCCCGAATTGCCATTAAAAGGAAATATTGATGAAAGTAAGTACAAGCTGTATTATCCGGATACCGGATTGTTGGTTTCTGCCTTGGACGAGGAAGCTCAGGAGGACTTAAGGGTAAATAAAAATCTGGGAGTATACAAAGGTGCTTTGTATGAAAATTTTGTAGCTGAGGCATTTGTAAAACAAGGAATGGGATTATTTTATTATAAAAAAGATAATTCGACGTTAGAAGAGGATTTTTTTGTCAGAACAAAAAATGAATTACTTCCGGTGGAGGTTAAGTCAAATCAGGATGGTTCAAAATCATTATCAGCATTGATAAAAAATGAGAATTACGGGGATATACATCATGGTATAAAGCTGGGAAATTTTAATATCGGATATGCGAACAATATATACACGTTTCCGTATTTCTGTGCTTTTATGATGAAGGCATTTCTAAAAGCATTAGATAATAACTAGGTGAAACGTACTGTGAACGAAAGGAATATATATGAAAAAAGGCGAGATATATGAGGGTGTAATAACAGGCTATGACTTCCCGAATAAGGCAAGCCTGAAGCTGCCCAAGTCAGTGGATTCGGATGAAATGGTAAAGGTAACTATAAAGGGTGCACTTCCGGGGCAGAAGGTGCGGTTTATGATTAGCAAGAAGAAAGCCGGTATGGTGGAAGGGCGTCTGCTTGAGGTGCTGGAAAAATCACCATTAGAGGATAGTGATGAACTGTGTCCGTATTTCGGAATGTGCGGCGGCTGCGCTTATCAGAGCATGTCGTATGACAACCAGCTTAAGCTCAAGGAAGATATGGTGAAGAAGCTGCTTGCTCCGTATATAACAGACAAAAGTACGACGGTCAAGAGCTTTGAGAATAGTGTTGCAGCTGATGATGCCGGTACGACAGGGATTTCATCAGATTGTATATGGGAGGGCATACTGTCATCCCCTGTAAGAACAAATTATCGAAACAAGATGGAATTCACCTTTGGAGATGAATATAAGGATGGACCGCTGGCGCTTGGTCTTCATAAAAAGGGTGGCTTCTACGACATCCTAAATGTAAAGGAATGTAAGATAATTAATTCGGACTGGGGCGCTATCCTTGAATATACTGAGAACTTTTTTAGAGAGAAAAATGTTCCGTTTTACCACAAGCTGAGACATGAGGGAGTATTAAGAAACCTTGTGGTCAG
>CAMALN010000042.1 GCA_945836565.1 uncultured Lachnospiraceae bacterium | reverse complement strand
TTGATGATGAGATAAAGCTTTTGGGAGAAATATTTGAGTAATGGCAAAATTCTTTTACAAAATGCAAAAGATACTTGATATAAAGTATAAGCTCGAGGAATCTGCAAAACAGGAATATGCGGAGGCCAGAGTTGCACTTACACGTGAAGAAGAAAAGCTGGCAGTGATGCAAAATAGGCGACAAGGCTATTATGAAGAATATCAGGCTGCTATTTTAGGCAGTCTTGATATGCTACGTATAGAAGAGTGCGGAAATGCAATGGATTTGATGGATGAGCAGATATTGCTGCAAAACAATCAGGTCAGGCAAAAAAGCAAGGAGCTTGAAAAAGCAAGACAAAAGCTTAATCAGCTTATGCAGGAAAGAAAAATGCATGAGAAGCTAAAGGAAAAAGAATTTGAAGCATTTATGGTTGAGCTTAATGCCGCAGAAAACAAGGAAACAGATGAGGTTGTCAGCTATCAATACAATAATACGGCTGATGAAGAGTAATTACTTAGTATAAGTGGAAGACTTGAGGTATATTGCCTATATAATATACGATGGAGGATAAGTATGGCGAAAAAAGACAGAGAAAATGAAGCAGGCGGAATAAAGGGCATAGGAGTGCTTGTGGTTATTCTTGTTGTTATAACGTGGTTGTCTGTAATGCTTCTTCTGGTTAAATGCGATGTCGGAGGCTTTGGAAGTCAGGTATTAAGACCTGTGTTTAAGGATGTACCTGTAATAAATTATTTTTTGCCTGCCGCATCAGATGCAGAGGTTGTTAAGGAGAGCGATTATGATATAGACAATCTTCCAGATGCTTTGGACGAGATTGCCTCAATGGACGATGCCCTGGATGTGCGTGATGCTCAGATTGTGGCTCTTTCTGATAAGGCTGAAGAGTTGGAAAAGGAGCTGGAGATACTTCGTGAGTACAAAAGTGAGTATACGGACTTGCAGGAGCAACGAACAAAATTCTATGATGAAATAGTATATGGCGAAAATGCACCGGATAGCGAAACCTATATGACCTGGTATAATGAGCTTGATTCGGAAAATGCAGAGAGAATATATAAAGAGATGATAGAGGCTAAGGAGGCGAGTGACGAGATAAAGGAGCTTGCACAAACCTATGAGAATATGGAGCCTCAGGCCGCTGCGGATATTTTATCCAAGATGAAAAATGATATGGATACAGTGGCGTTGATAATGAATAATATGAATTCAAAGGCAAGAGGAGATGTGCTTGCGGCTATGGAGCCGGATTTTGCAGCCTTGGTTACAAAAAAACTTTTACCTTAGTATAGTGTTATGTTATTGTGCGAGATGACCGATATATTCTCTGAAAGGAGGAAGGACACTATTAGTGTTCAAGTACGATATGGGTATAGTAAATATTAGCGGATATAATCCGGTTCAAAATAATATATCGGCTGGTAAAGCTGAAGAAGCAAAGAAGAATAAGGGCTCTGACAAAGACAGTATCAGCTTTGGCGATGTGATGAATCTGGTTGGTGATTCAGAGAAAAAGGTTGATAAGGACAAAGGTGCTGATTGCTCAGAAGATTATAATAAAAGCAGTGAAGATGCAGCTTCACATTTTGAAAAGGCAACAGGGAAAAAATACGATGATGGCAACAGTGTGTCTGATAAGCCGAGCTTTGACAGTGTCAAAAAAACAACTAATACAGAGGTCGATTCCGAAGACATTGACTTGGACGCAGCAGGTGAGATTATTAGACAAGCTATTGAGCTTATTGCAAAGCTTTTAAATGTTGATGAAGCACAGGTGGCTGAGCAAATCGAAAAGCTTGGAGCTGATATATCTTTGTTGATGGATGATGCAGGTATAAAGCAGCTTGCTCTTTCAATTATGGGAGCCACAGAGGTTGATATTCTTGTGGATGAAACAATAAATGACAAAATATCAGAGCTGACGAATGAACTTAAAAATATATTTGAGACATTTGACAATGATGCCGAAATGGGATTGGAAATTAATAAGGGTGATATATTATTTGATGCAAAGACTGATGTGAATACCGATGACAACGCGGTTGTAAATATTACCGAAAAGTATACCGATGAAGAAAAAACAGATGTCGCAAAAACAGACAGAAATGTTGAGGCTACAGAGGATGTTGCAAAGGCGGACACCGTTGACACTGATTCCGAATACAAAATAACTGCTCAAACGTCGGATAGTAAAGAAGGTAATCAGGATACAAAAAACAGTGACAATAAATCATCTAATTACGAACGACTTACACAGGCACTTGCGGATGTTATATCAGATATACAGGAAGGTCAGAGTATAGACGGAGAGTCAAATGAAGTATCTATAGTAAGGCAGATTGTAGATGACATAAGAGCCAATATAAGTGATAAGGTGAGAAGCCTCGAGCTTCAGCTTAATCCTGAGAATCTGGGCAAGGTATGGATAAACGTAAGCACAAAGGACGGTGTGCTTCAGGCAAGGATAGTGGCTGAAAATGAAGCTGCTAAGGAGGCTATAGAAAACAGCCTTTCGCTATTGAAGGAAGCGTTTGAGGATAAAGAATTAAAGGTTGAAGCAATTGAGGTTATGGTTGGCAGTGAAAACTACTTCAATGAGAATGCTGAAACAGAGGAATACGATAATAATAAAAATAATTCCGGCTCAGGGGGTAATACTGAGCAAAGAAATGACGATATAATAGATGAAGAGTTGACTGAAGCGACTCAGCTTGAAAAGGAAATGATGCAGCAGGCTGGTAATAGTGTAAGTTACTCAATATAAGCAGAAGATATTGCTAAGGAGGCTGTTTATGGCAAACACAATAGTTAATGGAATAGATACTACAGCAGCTAATAATTATACCTCTAAGAAGGATGAAAAGAGTAATGATCTTGATAAAGATGCATTTTTGCAGCTTTTGGTTGCACAGATGAGATATCAGGATCCCATGAATCCGGGAGACAGCACAGAGTATATGTCACAGCTTGCACAGTATTCGGCTCTTGAAGCAACCATGAATATAGGAGATGCAGTTGAAAAGGGCAATGCACTTAATCTTGTTGGCGAATATGTAATTATGAATACAACGGATTCGGCAGGAAACCAGAGTGCGATAAGCGGATTGGTTGAATATGCTACCGTAAAGGATGGAGAGGTACTCCTTTCGATAAATGATACATATTATCCGGCAAAGGACCTTGATTCAGTGGTAGATTATGATTATTTCCTCTATCTGCAACAACAAGCAAATGGGGATAAGGAAACAGAGGGAACTGATTCCGAGAATAAGGATGATACAACAACCGGTACAGAAGGGACACAGAAGCCGGCTGACGATGAAAGTAATTAGTTAATGATATTGGAGGACAAAAATTATGATGAGATCACTTTATTCCGGAGTTGCCGGACTCAAAACACATCAGACAAAGATGGACGTAATTGGTAATAATATTGCAAACGTAAACACCATAGGCTTCAAATCATCTTCGGTGCTTTTTAGAGATGTATTATATCAAACGACATCCAATGCTACAGGAGCTACTGCTACAACAGGAGGTACCAATGCGTCGCAGATAGGTCTTGGAACAAAGGTATCATCCATTTCTACGAAGATTACAGACAATGGTGCAGCGCAGTCTACAAATAATCCGTACGATTTGATGATAAATGGTGACAGCTTCTTCGTTGTAAGCAGAGGAGGCACAAACTATTTCACAAAGGTTGGCTCATTCGGTGTTGACGGAGCGGGCTGTCTGGTTACTTCTAACGGATATCAGGTTATGGGATGGCAGGTTGATCCGGATAATCCTACACAGACTAAGAAGAACGTTGTAAGTCCTCTTTATCCTGAATCGGAGGAAAACAAGGTATCATCTCCTGAGCAGACATCAGAGGCATACCTTAAGGGAAATATTGATTTCACAGACCCTGACCTTACATCCGTTGATGGCTCGATATTATCGCTTTCAATATATGATACAATGGGATATAGCTATACTTGTAAGTTTAAGCTTACAATGGATACTACAGTTGCTGATAATTCACAGTACAATTTGGAGCTTTTGTCGATAAAGGATGCAAATAATGTAGAAATAACAGGTGGAGATGATCCTACCACAAGTGTAGTTGAGGGCGGATATGATGCTACCATAGGCGGAGGAAAGACAATCCAAATCAAAATGAATAAGGATAACGGTTCTTTTGAATATGTTGGTTCTGCCGGTAACTCCACTGCATTGCTTGAAATTACACCAAATAAAGCGGATGCAGGTGATGTATTTACCTCTGTAATAAATGGAGAAAGAGTAGAGGGAATAAATATTGACTTCAAAAACCTTACTTTGTTTGAGTCAAATGGAAAATCTACAGCTAAGATGGTAAGAGGTTCTGTCGGAAATGAAGGCGGCGGACGTTCAATGGGTATTATGAAGGATGTCAGCATCGATACCTCCGGAAAGATATACGGAGTATACAGTAATGGTGAGACTAAGCTTCTGGGACAGATTGCAGTTGCAAACTTCACTAATCCTATGGCGTTAGAGGCAGTCGGAGACAGTATATATACAACAACTCAGAACTCGGGTGAATTCGATGGAATCGGAAGTGCAATAGACGAAGATGGCGGAAAGATGACCCAGGGTGTTTTGGAAATGTCAAATGTAGACCTTTCTGCTGAGTTTACCGAAATGATTACAACACAGAGAGGATTCCAGGCAAACTCGAGAATTATAACAACATCAGATAATATGCTTGAAGAGCTTGTAAATCTCAAGAGATAATTGATTATAAAAACAGGAGACCAATCGTTCTTAGCGGGATAAAAACGGTCTCCTGTTTTTGCTTTTCTTTATTTTTCTGTATGGTTTACAATATGGTTTATAATATCAAAATTTATAGACATAAGTTACATAATATGCTATAATCGACACGATATATGGTGTCGAGTTATGTTTAAATGGACACATTTGTACATAGAATGATTGTTGACGGAGAGCGATGGGAGATATGATAGAGGTTACCAGATTAAAGGGTTCGAAAATTATCATAAATGCAGAGCTTATAGAATCTATAGAGGAAACACCGGATACAGTCATAACTCTTACCAACGGAAAGAGATATGTAGTAGGTGAACAGGCTTCGGAGCTTGTGTCGAGAGTTATAGAATACAAAAGACGCATTGCCTGTTCGGGAATTAGAGGTGAATAGCTTTGGATATAGCGTCAATTATAGGCTTAGTGGGTGCTTTGGGGCTCATGATATTTGGTATGGTAAACGGAAAAGGATTCGGGGTTATAGCGGACAGCTTCCTTGATCCGGCATCTGCACTTATTACCTTTGGTGGTGCATTTGGTGCCATACTTGCATCGAATCCCTTGAAGGATTTCGTAGCAGGACTTAAATCCTTCGCACTAATTTTGAAGACACCTAAGACAAATGAGCTTGATACGATAAAATCAATTATATCACTGTCAAATCTTGCGAGACGAGAAGGCTTGCTTGCTTTGGAGGAATCAGCCAACTCGCTTGAAGATGAATTCATGAAAAAAGGAATTATGCTCATAGTTGACGGTACCGATCCGGAATTGGTTCGTAGTATTCTTGAAGCAGAGCTTATCAATGTAGATTCGAGACATCAGGAAAATATTGGCTTTTGGAAGGGACTTGGAGCTATGGGTCCTGCATGGGGTATGATAGGTACACTTATCGGTCTTATCAACATGCTTAAGGATTTGTCCGATCCTGATTCTATCGGACCTAATATGGCGACAGCGCTTATTACAACCCTGTATGGTTCAGTTCTTGCGAACTGGATATGTACACCGGTTGCATCCAAGCTTACAAAGCTAAACGGAATGGAAATAAGATTAAAAGAGGTTATAATAGAGGGTATATTGTCTATACAGGCAGGAGAAAACCCGAGAGTTATTGAGGAAAAGCTTAAATCCTTCTTGTCACCTGGCGACAGAAAGGGATTCTCTGAAGAGGGTGGTGGTCAGTAATGGCAAAGAGAAAACAACCGCCTGCAGAAGAAGGTTCACCGGCGTGGATGGCCACGTTCTCAGATCTTATGAACCTTTTACTCTGTTTCTTCGTGCTTTTATTTGCGAGCTCGACGATGGATGAAGGAAAGATACAGAAGATTGCTGCATCCTTTGATAACATATCCTTCAGTGTTATTGATTCCGCATCATTTTCACTTGTTGATGGAAATATGATGTCGGCAGGAGTTACCCAAGTACCTCAGGTAGAAGGTATTCTTACCGAAGCCGGTAAGAATGTCGAGGGAGAAGCGGGAGATCAGGTAGACGTTGCTCCTTCACAGAATCCCGAGCTTTCAGAATCCGAGATAAATAAGGCGTACGAGGAGCAGGGACAGGAGCAATCAGAAAAAATGTATGACGAGCTTGTTACTATGGCAGAAAGCTATAGTATAAGTAATCAGGTATTGCTCGACTACAATGCACAATATGTTGAACTTGATTTAAATGGCTCAATATTATTTGATTCCGGTTCGGCTGAGGTTAGAGAGGATTCAAAAATCTTCCTGCAGAAGATTGCAAGTGTATTGGTCAAATATAGATACAATATAATTGAGATAGAGGGACATACTGATGATGTACCTATATCTTCGGCGAAATATGAGAACAACAGAGAGCTTTCTGCTGATAGAGCAAGAAAGGTATATGAATATATAGTTACTCAGGAGAATTTTATAGACAGTAACTTTAAGATTACAGGATATGGAGAGAGTCGACCGGTTGCTTCGAATGCAACAGAGGAAGGAAGAGCCAGAAATCGTAGAGTTGTTATAAAGATATACAACCAGCAGAATTCTGTACAATACTAGTAAGCAGAGATAGGAGACCTTGTGGTATGAAAAAAAATTTAATAACTGTACTTATACTTGCGATAAGTATAATTAATCTTGTGTTTAATATATTGCTTATATTTGTCTTTATGCCGTCAACGACTAAGACAAATAAGCTAATTACAGATATTGCTAAGGTTCTTGATATTGAGCTTGCATCTATGAATGCAAACGGAGAATTGGAGTTTGATGTTGCAGATCTTTCGGAATTTAGATTGGAGCAGGGTAATCCTATCAATCTTGCTGATGATGGTAGCGGCAAGTCACATGTGCTTCAGTATGGAGTGGCGATTAATCTTAATACAAAGGCACAGGATTATTCGAAGGTTGAATCAAGCCTTACTTCATCAACAGCGTTGCTCTATGATTTGACAAGAGATATTATCGCTAAATATACATATGCACAGGTGAATGATGTGGAGGTTCAGAGACAGATTAAGGAAGAAATACTTACTACTCTCAAGGAAACCTTTGCTACAGAGTGTATCTACTCTGTAAGCTTCTACAATTGGGTTGCACAGTAAAGTCCTGTGTATGATATGCTGTAAGAAATAATAAGGGAGGTGAGATGTGTGGCTGACGTACTCTCACAAAATGAAATAGACGCCTTATTAAAGCAGTTGAGCTCTGGTGAAATAGATGCTAATGATTTTGATGATTCTAAGAATGTTAAGATAAAAGAGTATGACTTCTCACGACCTGCGAAATTTTCAAAGGAACATCTTAGGACTCTGGAGATTATATTCGAGCATTTTGGCAGATTGCTGAGTAGTAATCTTCCTGCGTATTTGAGAAAAAATGTGCAGATAGAGGTTATGAACTCTGAAGCAGTTACATATTCAGAATTTTCAAATGCTTTGTCCAATCCGGTTTTACTTGGAGTTGTGAGTATGCATCCACTCGCCGGAAACATTGTTTTGGAGATGGCAACCAATATAGGATATGCCATGATAGACAGACTTTTAGGCGGTGTGGGCGAGCCGTTGGAAAAGACAAGAGATTTCTCAGAGATTGAACTTTCCATATTGGAGAAGATTTTTGATATAATAATAGATTTGCTTAGGGAACCATGGGCAAATGTTGTAGAGATAGTTCCGCATCTTGAACGTATAGAGACAAATTCGCAGTTTGCACAGATTATATCTCCTTCGGAGATGATAGCCATAGTTACGATAAACGTAAATATAGGTGGTGTAGAAGGACTTATGAATATCTGTCTGCCATATATAACGCTTGAGAATGTTATGGATAAGCTCAATACAAAGTATTGGTTTTCTACAATGCAGGACAGAGATGAAATGAGCTATTCGGATGTTATTGAAACAGCCATAACAAAGGCTCTGATACCTATCTCGGCTGAGCTTGGAAGAAGCAGCATCAGTGTGTTGGATTTTATAAATCTTCAGCCTGGTGATATAATAAAGCTTGATAAAAAGATAGAGGATGAGCTTGATATATATGTAGGTAATATAGTTAAGTTCAAGGCATTACCCGGTTCAGCAAATGACAATTATGCTGTAAGGGTTACAGAAATTGTAAGAGAGGAGGAATAAAGCAAAATGGACGGAATGCTGTCACAAGAGGAGATAAATGCTTTGCTTGGAGGCGGAAACCTGTCATCTTCAGATGCTGATAGTGTGGATAATTCACTAAGTCCGGCAGAGATAGATGCTATAGGCGAGATATCCAATATATGTATGGGTACCGCGGCAACAACTCTTTATTCCTTGGTTAATCAAAAGGTAGTGATTACAACTCCGGTGGTAAGTGTTACTAATTGGGATGAACTCACAGCCGAATATGCAAGACCTTGTGTATTCATCAATATTTTGTATAAAGAGGGTATTGATGGAAACAACTTATTGATATTAAAAGAAGATGACGTCAAAATCATAACAGATTTAATGATGGGTGGGGATGGATTGAATCCGGCCCCCGAGCTCACAGATTTGCATTTTTCGGCAATATGTGAGGCTATGAATCAGATGATGGGTAGTTCTGCAACTTCGCTTTCATCAATGATTAAGAAGAAGATAGATATAAGTCCTCCGGAAGCAGATTTAGTAGATATGGCAGGACATATAGATACCAGCAAGCTTAAAGGCTTTACGGACAAGGAATTTGTCAAGGTAACCTTTAATATGACAATAGGGGATTTGGTTGACAGCACAATCATGCAGCTTTATCCGATTGGACTTGCAAAGGAATTGTATAGAATGTTTAGCGGTGAGGAGGAAAAGAGTGCTGAGAGCAAGGCTGTTGAAGTAAAACCACCAAAGAGTGAACCTCAGAGCAGTACTCAGGAGATACCTCAGCAAAATGTTAATACAAATATGAACCCGGCGATGATGGGTATGATGGGACAAATGATGCAGGGTATGAATCCGGCGATGATGGGTATGATGGGACAGCCTATGATGCAAGGGATGAGTACACAGGCTATGGGAATGCCTGCTGACGTTAATGTTCAAAATGTTCAATTTCAGCCGTTTACTTCAGCGATAAATCCGGTACTCCAACAGGAAAATATAGATTTAATTATGGATGTTCCGCTTGATGTATCTGTAGTATTAGGAAGAACGAGAAAATCCATTAAAGAGATATTGGAGTTTGCTCCTGGAACAATTATTGAGCTTGATAATCTGGCCGGTGAACCGATAAATGTTATGGTTAATCAAAAGCTGGTTGCAAAGGGTGAGGTTGTAGTAATTGAAGAAAACTTTGGTATCAGAATAAAAGAGATAATCAAAGAAAAGATATAATATAAGGAGAATGTTATGGCAAAGAGTATTTTGATATGTGATGATGCAGCGTTTATGAGAATGATGATAAAGGACATTCTTGTAAAAAATGGTTATAATATTGCAGGCGAGGCTGAAAATGGAGTTAAGGCTGTAGAAAAGTATGCTGAGACTAAGCCGGATCTTGTGCTTATGGATATTACCATGCCTGAGATGGATGGTATTCAGGCTCTTAAGAAGATTAAGACAGCAGATCCAAATGCTAATGTAGTTATGTGTTCTGCCATGGGACAGCAGGCTATGGTTATTGAGTCTATACAGTCCGGTGCCAGAGATTTTATCGTTAAGCCTTTTCAGCCGGACAGAGTGCTTGAGGCTGTTAAGAAGGCAGTGGAATAATTATGATGATATTGACAGCTTATTCAGGCGTTTGGGCATACATAAAGCTTATATTGGTTTTTGTATTCATACTGTTGCTTGCATATTACGGCGCCAGGCTTGCGGGTAATTATCAAAACAATGTCTTGAA
>CAMALN010000041.1 GCA_945836565.1 uncultured Lachnospiraceae bacterium | reverse complement strand
AGTAGCTATGCTCGAAAAACGTGCGAATACTGCCTATCGTTTCATAGAATTGCTTATCTATATACACATAGCGTACTGCACAATATAAGCCGGTGAAATTCCGGGCGGCAGCATATTCTCAAGGCATATTTTACAGTTATTTTTTAGTAGACAGAATTTAAATTCAGGCATATAATTTATATAACTATATGATAGCATCGCTAGCACTAGAATTTGCAATATATATTTATAGAAGGGAGGAATTGCATATGATAACGAATACAAATGTTTACAATCATTTAAGCACTACGCTTGTACCTAAGAAGCGCAATGTATCTCACAATTCCTCTGACTTAAAAGCAGTATACACCAGCATGGCAAAGTATAACAAAAGTTCGCCGCTGTTTCTTCTGAAGCTTTCAGAGAGCAAGCAATCCTTTATCATCAACGCGAAGGAAGCAGCCTTAACATTAAAATATGCCGGTGATGCTTTTCGGGCAAACGATGATACATTGTATAATAAGAAGCTGTTTTTTACTGAGAATCGTGAGACTGTATCCGGAAACCTCACGTCCTCCGAGTTAGGCGACCTGCCTGACAATATATCTCTGGAAATCGAATCACTTGCAGGTGAGCAGATAAATACCGGTAATTATATGAGGGCTGATGACTTCTATCCTTTCCCCGGAAAGTATAGCTTCTCGGCGCATACTCTTTCCGGCACAGCAGAATTATCTGTAGATATCTCTCCCGGAGATACAAATCTAAACGTGCAGAAAAAGGTTGCGGCTGTTATAAACGAGAATGTTCCCGGCGTCAATGCCTCTATCATAACCTCAGGCAACGATTCTGCCCTTATGACAAGCTCAGTCGAAACCGGAAGACCGCAAAACGAAGACGGACTGATATTCTCATTCGAGAGCAATTCCGATACCAGAGATATGGTGTCTATGCTGGGGCTTTCCAATGTGTCTTCTATGCCATCTAATTCAGTATTCAAATTAAACGGCTCAACACACAGCTCTGCTTCAAATCATATAGCGATAAACCATGTACTCGAGCTTGATTTTCATAAAACTACTGACGCTCCGGTACGAATAGGCATTGTGCCCGATACCAGTCAGGCTATGGAGCAGGTCGACGCCTTCATAGATGCTTACAATACTCTGATCGATATGTCAAACAGCGGACAGACGGAATCCAAGATTGGAAGTAGAAATCTCGCCAAGGATATCTCTGTGATAACATCCAGACACAGCAGCTCGTTAAGTGCTTTGGGTATAGAAACCGACGAGCAGGGCTATCTCGTGAAGAACGAAGACATAGTCTCAGAAAAGCTTAAGGACAAAAGCTTTAACTCACTTTTTACTGAGAATGCTTCATTTATGTCCGACCTAACAAAGGCTATAGACCGACTCACCATCGACCCTATCGCGTATGTGAACAAGCTGATAGTCACTTATCCAAACAAAGCTAATAAATTTGATACTCCATATACGCAGTCTATGTACAGCGGTCTGATATATAATAATTATGCATAAATAAAGGCAGTCACAAAGCTCTTGAAATTGTGACTGCCATTTTTATTGATACTTTTTTGATACTTTTTTATTATTGATACTTTTTTATTATTGATACTTTTCCATGAGTGCCTTCAATTCGCGCTCTTCCTCTGTTCCCTCATTTAGATCTCTAAGGGCATGGATATAATCAGTCATAGACTCGATGTTATCTTTTCCGGTAGACATCTTAAGCTTATTAAACTCGTTCAAAAGTGCATCCATCTGAGTAAGAATCCTGTCTCCGAGGGCAAGTCTTCCATCGAGGTATTCAATGTGTTCATTCTGAGCAGTCTTTATCTCCTGGGCCTTGTCAACGCCTGCGGATATACCTATGCTTATATTCTGCTTCTCCATCATACCGATTCTTACAGTCATACAGCTGATATTATCCTTAAATACAGACATAAAACCGGTTATTATTTCTGCTATCTCTTCACCGCTTCCGACTACAGCATCATCCTTTACCATACGCTCCATCATATCAGCCTGCTGTTCAAACTTATCAAACTGAGACTGTACACTACGTGCATACTTCATAAGCCCTTTTTCACGGCTTATACGATAAAGCTCATTCAATGCATCCTCTAAAGCTTTCTTAGCTTTTTTATCTATAACCTTGATTTTCTTCTTCATGGCACCCTCCGGATATTACATATCTTTTCCTATAGACAGGAATCCGTTCTCATTTGACCTCAAAAGGAAGGAAAGACCGATATTCTTCTTGTTATCTTCAGTGGCAACATATATCTCTCCGGTTTCTACCAGAGACTTAGCTATCTCATTAACCTTATCCTTGAACATCATCATCTCACGTCTGTCACGTGAGCTAAGCTTGAACATATACTGGTTCTTCGAGCTTATAAGAAGAACACTATATGAATGAACATTATTCTTCGTCTCACGCATACCCGAACCAATCATACGGGAATTCGCTATAATTATCTCCGCATTCTCATCCGGAAGATATTCCGATAAGATAAGCTTATATATCTTAAGGTAGCTGTCCTCAGTCTCAGCATTTACAGGCATCTCTGCAACTGCAAATTCTACTACCGAATCCGCAAACTTGATTGTACCACCCTCATCATTGATAACAGCCGTACATTCCTTTGGCACGCTAAGTCTGAAGAACTTGTTCTCTATAACCTTCTCTCCATCCTTTGGCCTCTTGATAACAAGCTCGTTATATTTCTTCTCAAGCTTGTTCATAGAGATAATAGCCGAATCATCTCCCTTTTCAGCTATCTCAACAAGCTCAGCGTAAAGCTCATCTATCTTAGAATTCTTGCTGTCAACAAGCTCAATGATTTTGTCTATTGCCGGAACATATCCCATCTTAGCACTCTGTAGGTAGAGGTCAACCTTGGCGCCGATACTGGTCAGGTTCTCTGCCTTGTAATCTACAACCTTAAACAGGTTATCCTTATCAAATTCATCGAAGCCATTATCATATGCCTTCTCAAAATACATAAGTGATTTCTTCTCGCCACGGTAATTCTCGTCAGCCTCCTGAAGCTGATAAATCTTACCAAGCTCATATGCCGCCTGATAGCTGCCCAATCCAAGCGCCTCCAGGAACGCCTTTTCTATCTCATAGGAATTCGCTATATAGAATACCTGGCTCTGCTTGTACAGTGCTATCTTGAGTGCCGAGCCTGCACTTCCTTCTGCAGCACCTCTCTCGAGTCTCTCCACAGCCTCCTGCAAATCCTCGCCCTTCAAATCCTGTATATCCTTGATGTACGCCTCTGCCTCAAGTATACCATTTGCCTGTGCTTCCTTGAAATACTCAAGAGCCTTAGCACCATCTCTCTTCATACGAAGAACTCCATAGTAATATATTCTTCCTAAGTAGAAGGCTACTCTCTTGTGTCCCAATCTGTGAGCATTCTCGTACCAGTTGAGTGCCTTCATATAATCCTTCAGCTGCTGGTCATAAATATTTCCAAGAAGGAAAGCAAGATCCGGATCCTTAGTCGCCTCAAAGAGCTGCTTTGCATAGCTTATAGTCTTCTCTATATCCTTATATGGAGAATCATCATCAAAGTAGAGCTCTATCAGTAAATAGCTGGCCTTGATGCTTCCAAGCTTAAGTGCCTGCTTAGCCGCTGCCATCGCACCCTCATAATCCTCAAGGTAATAACAGTACACAGCCTCACTATAGTACTGGTTTTCCTTCCTGTTCATGCTCTGGTCACTCACAAGCGTAGGATCAACAAACGCAAACGAGTTGGCACACTCAAATATTATCTCCTCGTACTGCTCTATAATCTCCATAGTCGCACATACGAATCTCATACAGGCAAGTCTCTTGCCCTGATAGAATGCGAATGTAACTACACCCTTCTCCATCTCCTTGTGATAGAAGGTTGTACATATTCCGTCCGCATAATCTGTAATATATGCCTTAAGCTGAAGCTCCTCATCAAATGCATCGTTGCAATATCTGAGGTAATTCTCCAATGTCTTCTTCGAATCTCTCGGAATACTGTCATAGGTTACATACATAGCGAAATCCTTGTATGTAAGGCTTGGTGCATAGTATTCCTCATCTGTATTCTCATTGATTGTTTTTACCCAATCCTTTGGCAGCTTGTGAATATAACCGTCAACCTGATTATGTACATAGGTGTACTGATACTGGAGTCTCGAAGCCTCAATAGCTTTATATTTCGGCTCCTTACCCTTAGCACGCCTTGCCTCGGCAATTGCTGTGTACAGCTTGTCCTTCTCCTCGAACTCCAGACTGTCTGTATGCTTGCTGGCATACTCAACTCGCTCATAGGATGCCTGTGCCTTAGTATCACCCATATCCGCAAGCCTCTTATACCACATCATAGCCTTCTCATAGTCTACGGGTACTACATAATCACTCTTGTTGCCATACTGGTCTATACGATTCAGACCGTTCTCATATATATTTCCAAGATTAATATACGCTGCCTTGATACCGCATTCCGTAGCCTTCTCAAAAAAGGTAATAGCTTTAGAGAAATTCTGAATCTCCAAAAGCATCTTGGCCAGCTTGTATATTATCTCCCCGTCCTTGCTAAATTTAGTATATTTCTCATAATATACGCAGGCCTTCGCCATATCCTTATTCACTGTACAATTACTGTATTTTCCTGTCTCATACAGCTCTGCCATAATCTTAAGAGCATCCATACCAAAATTCTTGTACTGCTGATTCACTATAGCAATATCAACTATCATCTCAAGAATTTCTACCGCATCCTCAGCATTGCCATTCTCCATAAGGTTAATAGCCTTATCATACTGAAGCTCAACATTGCTTTTGGCAGGCTTTCTTTTATTTGCAAATCCGGAAATAATTGGAATTTTGCCAAAAAAATCCGCTAGCTTTCCCATATTTCTCCCTCCTGATATATGTAAGTCACCCTTTTGAACCTACATTTTACCATATATAAAGTGTCTTCGCAAGAAACTATATTCCTTTTTACTTTGCATTTTCAATATACTCAGCCACAGCATCTACGGCAGCCTGGGCATCATTACCATCAGCTTCAATAGTAAGCTCAGTGCCGTTTCCAAAGTTCAGACTCATCATTCCCATAATGCTTTTTGCATTAATCTTCTTATTCTTGTCTACAATGAATACTCTGCTTTCAAACTGGCTTGCAATCTGGACTACCATTGCTACAGGTCTTGCCTCTGCATCCTTCGCCAAATTCACAACCACATTCCTACTTGCCATTTTTTAATTCCTCCTTAGCTCTTCTGCTATTTCACTTATTTTCTTTAATCTATGATTTACACCGGATTTACCGAGTGGCGGTTGAAGTAATTCTCCCAGCTCCTTAAGCGGAAGCTCAGGCTCCTCAAGTCTAAGCTTCGCTATCTCCCTTAAGTTATCCGATAAATAATTCAAGCCTCTTTTTTCTATTATAAGCTGTATATCCTCCTGCTGCTTTACTCCGGCCTTTACAGCTTTGTTTGAATTCGCAGTCTCACAATTTACATTTCTGTTGATACGATTGCGGACATCCTTCAATATGCGGACATTTTCCATCTCCATAAGAGCCTTATGTGCTCCAAGCAGATTAAGTGCATCTGTTATCTGAGAACCATCCTTAAAATACACTACATAATACTTTTTTCTGGTAATAAGCTTAGGCTCCAGTGAAAACGCACCAAAAAGCGTCATAATCAGCCTTGCTATATCCTCATCATCGCATGCAAGCTCCATGTGATACCCCTTTTCAGGATTCGTTATAGAGCCCACCGATAAGAATGCTCCTCGCAAAAACGCCTGTTTGCAGCAGGCTCTCTCGACAATCTGTCTGCCAACCTCAACTGTGTCAGTTCTTTTCAGCTTCAGACCTGCCCTGCCTTCATCAGAATTCACATCTATAGCAAGCAGTTTTATAAGCTTCTGCTGCTTTTCACGAACGTATTCGTGCTCCAGATCCATTATCCATTGGTCCTGCTCCCAATGTCCCGTCATAGCCACTATGGCTGCTAATTCTGCGAGCCTGCAATGTCTCGACGGACTCATATTTACGATGAGTTCTTCCTTTACTCTTCTGGAAAAAGACATATCATCACCTATTCGCCTTTAATAATTCTATCCTTTGTAATATCTCGATGAAATAATCTGACAGTATATGGAAGCTCCTGCAGCTCCTCTGCCAAAGCATTCGCAACCGTAACCGAGCGGTGCTTGCCGCCTGTACAGCCAATGGAAATTACAAGCTGGTTCTTGCCCTCTCTCTTATATAGAGGAATCAGGAATTCTATCATGTCGTAAAGCTTCTTCATAAATATGTCGTATTCCTCACAATTATTCACATACTGCCTTACAGACTCGTCATTTCCCGTAAGCGGTTTAAGCTCCGGGTCATAGTAAGGATTCGGTAAGAAACGCACATCATACACAAGATCCGAATCTCTCGGTATGCCATATTTGAAGCCAAAGGACATAACTGTAACGATTATGCTGTTATATGCCTCTCCACCCACAAATATCTTCTCAAGCTCAGCCTTAAGCTCCCTTGTAAGCAATGTACTTGTATCTATAATATAATCAGCTCTCTGCTTTAAGAACTCTATTTTTTCCCTCTCACGCTTGATACCCTCGTTGATACGTCCGGTCTTGGACAGCGGATGCTTTCTCCTCGTCTCCTTGTAACGCTTTACAAGTGCAACCTCACTTGAATCAAGGAAAAGTATCTCATAATTATAATCCTTTGCCTTCATCTCCTCAAGACAGACAGAGAGCTGTCCGAGTGCTTCTCCGCTTCTTATATCTACTCCTATTGCAACATTGTCAACATCCAGCTTATCATCCTGCGCAATGCCTGCAAATGTCTCGATAAGCATAACAGGCAGATTATCCACACAGAAAAATCCCATATCCTCTAACGTCTTAAGTGCCGTTGATTTTCCGGCACCGCTCATCCCTGTAACAATCACAAATCTCATACTATCTTAACCTCTGTCTCCAACCTGACACCGAATTCACGGTACACCTTATCCTGAACATCCTTTATCAATTGCTTGATATCGTTCGCGGTAGCATTTCTATCATTTACAACGAAGCCGCAATGCTTCTCGGATACACAGGCCCCGCCTACTCTATAGCCCTTTAATCCGCTATCCTCTATGAGCTTTCCGGCATAATAGCCTTCAGGTCTCTTAAAGGTCGAGCCTGCACTGGGGTATTCCAGTGGCTGCTTGCTGCTTCTGGCATTCGCAAGCTCCCTCATACGCTCACGTATAGCCTGCTCATCGCCTATGGCCAGCTTTAGCCTGGCACCAAGAACTATAAGCTCTGGATTCTCAGTAATTATACTGTGCCTATAGGACAGCCTTAGCTCCTCATTTGAATATGTTTTAAGCTCTCCGTCCTCAAGGATATCTACAGATACTATAACATCCTTCATCTCGCCGCCGTATGCCCCGGCGTTCATACACACTGCACCACCTAAGGTTCCCGGTATACCGGCCGCAAACTCCAATCCCGTTAATGATTTTTCTGCGGCTCTCGCCGCAAGCTGCGAGAGAAGGATTCCGGCCTCAGCATATATATACTCGCCTTCAATATCTATCCGGCTCATTTTCCTTCCTATCTTAATCAGTGCTCCGTCAAAGCCTTCATCCGAAAAAAGAATATTACTTCCGTTTCCTATTATCATATATCGCATATTGCTATTCTTACAATATGCAAGTGCTTTTTTTATTTCATCCTTATCCTTTGGAAATATCAAAAGCCTGCCCATTCCGCCGACCTTGAAGGTACAATATCCGGAAAGCCGCTCCTGTTCTCTATATTCAATGCCCTCTAATTCAAGTATCATAATCTACATCCCTTCATATTATAAGGATTATATGCCTAAAATACACCATTTAATATAATACTCTACGTCTGTATTTTATTCAATGTGATAAAATATACAATTTTATTCAAAAAGCCCACAACTTATTCGGTTTTTTCAACAAAGCAGACCGTAAACAGACTGTAAACACAAATCCATTTGACCTATTTTACATCATAATGTAAAATATGTAATATGTGGTGTAAAATGCCAAAAAAAATTGAGGGGGATAATTATGAGAACAAAGGATAATAGCTATAGCAATAACGAGAAGCAAAAATACAGCGACTTATTTACAAAAATCATCAACAAAAACATCACCATCGTTCTGTCTGTTGTTCTTACAGTTGCATTAATAGTTATGGGCTATCTCTGCGTATTGTATACCAATTCAAAAATCAGAAGAGAAGCCGAAAATTATAATGCACAGGTAGAAAAATGGGTGCTCGAGCAAAGCAGGATTCTTGATATGTTCGTAAACGGAGTCGAAGCTCAGGGCGATATGTATAAGGATTATGACCGTACAGTTGAATACCTTAACAATATTACTATGAAATACGACCATATTTCCTGTACATACATTTCCGACCCTGCCCTTCCCGGTCTGGTTATTATGAACAATGGCTGGAAGCCGGACCCTGACTTCGATGTGGCAGGAAGGTCATGGTACAGCGGAGCAATTAATTCTGACGATATATACATTACCGAGCCTTATGCTGACGAGCAGACCGGCGGATATTGCATTACCTTCAGTAAGAAGGTCGTTATAGACGGAGAGACAATTGGTGTATTCGGAATTGATTTCTATATGGACAAGCTGACCTCCATACTGTCAGAAAGCTACAACGGCAGCAACTATGCATTTCTTATAGGTCCGGACGGCACCATCATCACACACCCATCTGAGGATTACCAGTTAGGCGGTGATGTAAAGGTCAACGTTGCAGACACCAAATACAATAGATGTATGGGTAAGGATGGTAGCGTTGAAACCATGGTTAATTACAGTAAAAAGCTCAAAACCATTACAAGCGCAAGCTCCGAGGACTCACCATTTACTGTAATTGTAGTCAAGGATTGGCTGCAGGTATATATGGACTTTGTAAAAACCTTCGTGCTATATGTGATACTGTTCTTTGTAAGTACCTATGTATCAAGACTTTTCAACAAGAAGACAATCGGCAAATGGTTCAGGCCTTTGGAGGGATTGGCCGAGAAGATTCCCGCAATCGCAGAAGGCAATCTGGATGTAACCTTTGACGAGGAGGAGGTTAGTCTTGAGATTACTATTCTTCAGGAATCGCTCAACACAACAATTGCTACACTCAAATCCTACATAGACGATATCGCCAGAATTCTGGAGGAAATCGCCTCAGGTAACCTTGCCTGCGAAGCCGGCGTGACATACCGAGGTGATTTTGCAAGACTTGAGAATTCCATCACACAGATAACCTCTAACCTGCATTCTCTTATCACTGATATTGATGTCAGCGCAAAGAAATTCAGACACATATCAGAACAAGTATCGGATGTATCCGGACAGGTTGCTGAGGGTTCTTCTACCCAGGCAGATAACATCAATAACCTGGCAACAAATATGGGTATTCTGCGTGAGAATATGAACAGCGCAACCAAGAACGCCCAGAACGTAATAAATATAGTAGTTGCCAATAATGCAAATCTGCGAGACATATCAACCATACAGATGGAAGAGCTTAGCCAGAAGATGCGTGATATCGAGGATAGCTCTGCAAGAATCGGTGAATGTCTCGAGATGATAAACAAAATCAATTCTCAGACTAACCTACTTGCCCTCAATGCTTCTATCGAGGCAGCACGTGCCGGCGATGCAGGAAAGGGCTTTGTAGTAGTTGCTGACGAGATACGAGGCTTATCAAACGACACGGCAAGAACAAGCGAAATAATCAATGATATGGTCAACAAGAATAACGCTGCTGTTCAGGATGGTATGAACATAATGAACGACACCATCCACGTACTGGAGAACAATCTGAACAGCTTTGAGGTTGCAAAAAACGAGATAAGCAATATGGCCGAAGTATTCAAGCAGCAGGAGGAATATATCGAGAGTATATCTGAATCAGTATCAGAGATAGAGAGTATCGTCAAAAACAATTCAGAGATTTCAAAGGTTAATTCAGACACCGCCGAGCAGATGACAGAGCAGACAGAGCTTTTGAATCAGCAGATTCACAGCTTTAATTTATAATATATGCCAACAGGGACAGGAAAAGTGGCTTTTTAAAAAGCCACTTTTCCTGTCCCTGTTG